>CALDNV010000364.1:0-4157 GCA_937914605.1 uncultured Neisseria sp. | reverse complement strand
GATTCAAAAGGGTTTGCATTTGCACGGGCCGCAGCTGTTTATACCCCGCGGTCAGCCCCATTGCCAGCGGTTGCGCCATGCGCCTAAGACGGCGTTGGGGTATTTGTTGCTGCCCAGGCTGCCGTTGAAGCGCGCCAAAGCGCGGACGATGTTGCCTTTTTCGATATTGTTGTAGTGGCGCAGGATGGTGCAGCCGTAGCGCAGGTTGGTACGGATGTCGAACAGGTTGTGCGAAGGTTTGCCAATATAGTTTTTCCAAAACGGCATGACCTGCATCAGCCCGCGCGCGCCCACGCCGCTGATGGCGTATTGGCGGAACGCACTTTCGACTTCGATCAAACCCAAAATCACTTGGGTATTCAAGCCCGCGCGGCTGCTTTCGTATTGGATGTTGACCAGCAGACGGCGGCGTTCGGCGGCATCAGGAACGTAGCGGGCAAGGCGGGAGGACATTGCCGCCAGCCAGCGTTCGCCTTCGTTTGGATCGGCGAACACGAGGCGCGGCGGATTGACATTGTTAATGGAGCTGCGCATGACCGAAGCGACATCGTCGGCAAGCGTTTCTTCGCGTTGCGCGCCGGCGAGTGCGGCTGCAGGGCTGAGCAGCAATGCGCCGCCAGCCAGTAAAAAGCGGCGGCGGGACGGGGATTCGGGCGTGAGGATAAGGTTTTCCGTTTTCATGTGTACTGTCATTCGTTTAGTCGGTTTAAAGGTCGTCTGAAAACCCTATTTTTGTTTTCAGACGACCTTTTGACGTTTGCAAAACGGATATTATAAGAATATCTCCGTGCAGAATCAAAGGTGGCGTGTATCATTGATGGGCAGATTGACTTGAAACAGACAATGAGTGATACATCAATACGGTGCAATATTGCGGCGGTTTAAAGTTGATCTGCGATATTGTCAATCAACGGCGGGACAGAGTAACATTAGAGCTTCGTTTATCCACCGGTATCCCTTCATGACCACTACGCCCACCAACGTCCTGGCATCAGTCGATTTAGGTTCCAACAGCTTCCGCCTCCAAGTTTGCGAAAACAACAACGGACAACTGAAAGTCATCGATTCCTTCAAACAAATGGTGCGTTTTGCCGCCGGTTTGGACGAACATAAAAACCTCGACGAAGCATCCCAAGAGCGCGCCTTGGACTGTTTGGCAAAATTCGGCGAACGGCTGCGCGGGTTCAAGCCCGAACAAGTGCGCGTCGTGGCGACCAACACCTTCCGCGTAGCAAAAAATATCGCCCAATTCCTACCCAAAGCCGAAGCCGCACTGGGCTTCCCCATCGAAATCATCGCAGGCCGTGAAGAAGCCCGCCTCATTTACACCGGCGTCGTCCACACCCTGCCGCCCAACGGCGACAAAATGCTCGTCATCGACATCGGCGGCGGCTCGACCGAATTCGTCATCGGCTCCGACCTCCAGCCGCTCGCTACCGAAAGCCTGCCCTTAGGCTGCGTCACTTACAGCCTGCGTTTTTTCCAAAACAAAATCACCGCCAAAGACTTCCAAGCCGCTATCTCCGCCGCACGCAACGAAATCCAGCGCATCAGCAAACTCATGAAGCGTACAGGTTGGGATTTCGCCATCGGCACCTCCGGCTCCGCCAAATCCATCCGCGACCTCATCGCCGCCGAGCTGCCCCAAGAAGCCGACATCACCTATAAAGGCATGCGCTACCTCGCCGACCGTATTATTGAAGCCGGTTCCGTCAAAAAAGCCAAATTCGAAAGCCTCAAGCCGGAACGCGTGGAAGTGTTCGCCGGCGGATTGGCTGTCATGATGGCAGCGTTTGAAGAACTCGAACTCACCAAAATGACCGTTACCGAAGCCGCCCTGCGCGATGGGGTGTTCTACGACCTGATTGGACGCGGTTTAAACGAAGACATGCGCGATCAGACGACCGCCGAGTTCCAAAACCGCTACCACGTCAGCCTCAACCAAGCCAAACGCGTCGCCGAAACCGCGCAAGCCTTTATGGACAGCCTGTGCCACGCCAAAAACGTAACCGTCCAAGACCTTGCCCAATGGCAACAATACCTCGGCTGGGCAGGCAGGCTGCACGAAATCGGACTCGACATCGCCCACACCGGCTACCACAAACACTCCGCCTACATCCTCGAAAACGCCGATATGCCCGGTTTCTCCCGCAAAGAGCAAACCATACTCGCGCAACTGGTCATCGGACACCGCGGCGACATGAAAAAAATGGCGGACATCGTCGGCAGCAGCGAAATGCTTTGGTACGCCGTCCTCTCCCTGCGCCTCGCCGCACTTTTCTGCCGCGCCCGCCTGCCTTTGGATTTGCCGCCGCAAACCCAACTGCGCGCCGACGAAACCGGCAAAGGCTTCATCCTGCGCATCAGCCAAAACTGGCTCGAACAACACCCTCTAATCGCCGCCGCACTCGACTACGAAAGCGCGCAATGGCAAAAGATCGATATGCCTTTCAACGTGCAGCCTCAATAGGGCTGAAAATAGTAAAAAGGTCGTCTGAAAATTAGATTCAGACGACCTTTTTGTATATGAACCGTTTGTATCCGCAGGGTAGATATTTTTACCCAAATATGATTTGCCGATCATTCAATACAAAATATGTTTCTTTAAATAGCCTGATTCAATCATTGGGAAAACATCAGCCAGAGGGGAAGGTATAGTGGATTAACTTTAAACCAGTACGGCGTTGCCTCGCCTTGCCGTACTATCTGTACTGTCTGCGGCTTCGTTGCCTTGTCCTGATTTAAATTTAATCCACTATACTATAATATCTGCGTGATAAATTATTACTTCTTCATTTTTGTTTAATTCATTCTTATATTTTCCGTACAGATTTTTATCATTATCAAAAAACCAAATTAAAGCATATATCTTCCCATGAATATTTTCTGATTCATGATATAACTTTTTAAATTTATCCCTATTTCCTTCTTTATTCAGTCTTTCAAAGCTATTGCTTTGCTTGGATTTCGCCCCTTCTTCTCCAATTAATTTACTTTCCAATGCTTTGGCATGAACCAATCTTGAAACATCACTATCATTTTTATCTGAACGAAAATTCATATTTCCTCCGGCTATTGCCGTAGTTAAGAAAAATAAACCTAACAGAGCTATGAGCATTTTCTGCCATTTCGTTTTGTCGGTTTTAAAAATGAGGATTCGCATAATAATGCTCCTTTCTGAGAGGTCGTCTGAAAAATCATTTTCAGACGACCCGAACTTTATTGCGGCAAGACAAGATTGTCTAACGTCAGATCCGCATCGCGCAAGCTTTGTATGTATTGCTCAAACACGGTTTGATAATCGTCCGGTATTTGCGGACAGGTATAGGAAAATTCATCTGTTTTACGTTGGCAGTCCCAGTCTTGGCGGAGGTTTTTGATATAAGGGTGACGTGTATCGTAATGGCAGAAAATATCACGCAGATTGCTCGAAAACAGGCGGCGTATGTTTCCCAGCGGGATGCGGTCGCGGCGGCATTCGGCGGTAAGTATGTCTAATATTTGGGCAATCAGATTGGTGTCGCCTTGAATGTATCGAACGAGATAACTCAAGTCATACAAATCCTTAAAGCGTGGCCGGACAAGGGTTTGATGCAGCTTCCATGCGATTTGCGGGGCGAGCGGTACGGAATAGGGTAGCGTAAATTGGTCCATCGCCGTATTGAATACGGTGTAGTAATCGGGTTCGATAGGCAAATCCAGATTAAACGATACATCAACGCTTAATTCTACAAGCTGACCGTTGATGGTGCAGGTCAAATCGGTATTGGTGGTGGGAAAATCGTCCGACATGGCGTAATCCACATTGCGCCAAAAGGGATTTTGGGAGAATGGTGTGAACGTTACGCCATCATAGGCATAAGCGGTGGTTACGGCTTGCGCCCATTTGTTCAGACTGTTTTCGGCTGAACGATAGTCTTCTTTATACGGCAACATCACATAATCCAAATCGGCAGGCAGGCGCATTTGCAGATTGGGAAAATATTGGCGCGTGATGTGGCTGCCTTTAAGCATGAAGGGAAAATCCAAGCCGGCGGCGCGGCGGATAAATGCTTCTTGGGCGATAAGCTCCAGCAGCCGGGTTTCGGAAAGGTCGGGATACTGAAGGGCGTAGAGTTCAATGGGATTCATGATGCGTTTTGAGCAAGGTTATATAG
>CALDNV010000363.1:0-2947 GCA_937914605.1 uncultured Neisseria sp. | reverse complement strand
TCATTATCTTCACCTCATCTGCCTGTATTGTTGTCATAGGACAAATATCCAAGACTCAAATGAAACAAAAATCTTCTGAAATATCAGACCGCCTGTGGACGCTGCCGTCGCAAACCAACACCTCATCCCAAGCCGAGCCGATACAAATGCCAACCAACCGTTATTTTATAGTGGATTAAATTTAAATCAGGACAAGGCGACGAAGCCACAGACAGTACAGATAGTACGGCAAGGCGAGGCAAGGCGAGGCAACGCCGTACTGGTTTAAAGTTAATCCACTATATCAAGCACGCAAAACGCCCCGACTCAATCATCCTGTCTGTTTTTTTATTTCACTATATAACAAACCGTCCCCGCCTTCAATGCAAGCCATCTTCCAATTATCATTAAAATCCGATAGTTAAATTTGTTTTAAGAGGATATGGGTCGTCTGAAAAAACGGTTTCAGACGATTTGAAGGGAGGCACCAACATAAACCAATACCCTTAAAACCCTGCATCGTTGAACTGCAAGCCTGACGGTTTGCCGCCATTCTTGCCCGAGTAAAAACAGGCGAACAAACATATAGTGGATTAAATTTAAATCAGGACAAGGCGACGAAGCCGCAGACAGTACAGATAGTACGGCAAGGCAACGCCGTACTGGTTTAAAGTTAATCCACTATAAATGAAAATATCAAGACGAAACCTTATTCGTTCCCCCAAAAAAATTTCAGACGACCCCTTCATCTCAAAAGGTCGTCTGAAACAGACAAAGCAGTTGGTTTGAAGCTGTCTTTCTACGTTCAAAAACAAGTTCAGTTCAAGTTCACGCTTCGCCTTCTGCCTGATCGGCTTCCTCCGTTGCCCTGGGCTCGGCGGCTTTGTAGAGATAAACCGTTGCCAGCGGCGGTACTTTGACGGCGAGCGAGTTGGGTCTGCCGTGCGACCAGATTTCTTCGGTTTGCAGGGTTTGTCCGGCGGATACGCCGCTGCCGTTGTAGCCGGGGTCGTCTGAATTGAGGATTTCGCGGTATTCGCCGGCTTCGTTCACGCCGAAGCGGTAGCTGTCGTGGACGACGGGCGTGAAGTTGCTGATGACGATGACGCGGTTGCCTTCGCGGTCGCGGCGTTCGAAGACGAAGACGGAATTGTTGCCGTCGTCGGCGACCAGCCATTCGAAGCCTTCCGGCCATTGGTCGAGCTGGTAAAGCGGCGCGGTGTCTTTATAGGCGCGGTTCAAATCGCGCACGAAGTTTTGTACGCCTTTGTGCCAGCCGCCTTCTTGGTCGAGCAGGAACCAATCCAGTCCTTCGTTGTAGTTCCACTCTCTGCCTTGCGCGAACTCGTTGCCCATAAACAGAAGTTTTTTGCCGGGGAAGCCGTACATGAAGCCGTAGTAGGCGCGCAGGTTGGCGAATTGCTGCCAGCAGTCGCCGGGCATCCTTCCGAGCAGCGAGCGTTTGCCGTGTACGACTTCGTCGTGCGAGAGCGGCAGGACGAAGTTTTCGCTGTATTGGTACATCATGCCGAAGGTCATTTTGTTGTGGTGGTATTTGCGGTTGATGGGGTCTTCCATCATGTAGCGCAAGGTGTCGTTCATCCAGCCCATGTTCCATTTGTAACTGAAGTTCAAGCCTTCTTGGCGGGTTACGTTGGCGAACGAGGTCGATTCTTCGGCGATTTCGGTGGCGGAGGGGACGACCTCTTTCAGCATGGTGTTGGTATCGCGCAGGAAGGCGATGGCTTCGAGGTTTTCATGGCCGCCGTATTGGTTGGGTATCCATTCGCCGTCTTTGCGCGAGTAGTTGCGGTAAATCATGGAGGCGACTGCGTCCACGCGGATGCCGTCGAAACCGAAACGCTCTATCCAATACAGGGCATTACCTTGCAGGAAATTTTTGACTTCGTTCCTGCCGAAGTTGTAAATCAGGGTATTCCAGTCTTGATGGTAGCCTTCGCGCGGGTCGGCGTGTTCGTACAGCGCGGTGCCGTCAAACTTGGCAAGCCCGTGGTCGTCGGTCGGGAAGTGTCCGACCACCCAGTCGAGGATGACGCCGATGCCTTCATCGTGGGCGGCTTTAATCAGGGCGCGCAACTCGTCGGGCGAACCGAAACGGCTGGTCGGCGCATACAATCCGGTCGCCTGATAGCCCCACGAGCCGTCAAACGGATATTCGGAAACGGGCAGGAATTCGATATGGGTGAAGCCCATGTCTTTGACGTATGCGACCAATTCTTTGGCGAGCTGTTCGTAAGTCAGCCAGAAGTTGTTTTCGGGATTGCGTTTCCACGAACCCAAATGCACTTCATAAATGCTGATAGGCGCGTCAATGGCGTTGGCGCGGGCGCGGAAGTCGGGTGTTTCGACTTTTTCCGGCAAACCGCGCACGACAGACGCGGTATTCGGACGCAACTCTGCACCGAAGGCATACGGGTCGGTTTTTTGCCGCACATCGCCGTTGGCATCGCGGATTTCAAATTTGTAGAGGGCGTTGAGTTTGACGGCGGGGATGAAGATGTCCCAAATGCCGTTGTCGCGGTGGAAACGCATGACGTGGCGACGGCCGTCCCAGTGGTTGAATTCGCCGATGACGGACACGCGCTGCGCGTTCGGCGCCCATACGGCAAAGCTGACGCCTTTCACGCCGTCCACTTCGGCAAAATGTGCGCCTAAAATTTCATACGGACGCAGGTGTTTGCCTTCCGCCAGCAGCCAAGAATCCATATCTTTTAAGGCAGAGCCGAAGCGGTAAGGGTCTTCTTCGCGCACAGGCTCGGCATCTTCGGCATAACGGACGTTCAACGCATAATCGGGCGCACCTTCGGGCAACACGGCAACAAAGAATCCGCGTTCATCGACTTTTTCAGACGACGTAATCACCTCGCCGGTTTCACGGTTGACAATATCCACGCCCCAAGCGTTCGGAATCAGAGTCCGCACGACCTCGTCGCCTTCGGCAAGGCGG
>CALDNV010000362.1:0-2024 GCA_937914605.1 uncultured Neisseria sp. | reverse complement strand
CTTCGTCGCCTTGTCCTGATTTAAATTTAATCCACTATAACGGACATTTCTACCGTATCGTGTAGAATATAAAAATATTACAAAAGTTACTAACGGGCTGCCGGTTGTTTGGCAGCATCCGCATGACGGTGAACAGACATGAAACCGGAAGCAGGTGCGGGAACGCCGTATCGGTTTAAAGTTCGCCGGCTTTATCTTTAAATACTGACATTTATCTGTTTTCAGACGACCTCCCGAACAAAGGTCGTCTGAAAACACAAGGGGACACAATTGATGACGGAAAACGACCGCCTTGCCTGGCTGCAACTGGCGTTTACGCCTTATGTCGGTGCGGAGGGCTTCTTGCTCCTGCTGCAACGTTTCGGCAGCGCGAAAGCCGCGCTGGATGCTCCTGCGGAGCAAATCGCCACGATAGTGCGCCACAAGCAGGCAGCCGAATCTTGGCGCAACGGTGAAAAACGGGCGTTGGCGCAAAAGGCTGCGGAAGCGGCGTTGCAATGGGAAAAGCAGGACGGCTGCCGTTTGTTGCTGCTGCAAGATGATGATTTTCCCGAAATGCTGACGCAGGGCATTACCGCGCCGCCGGTTTTGTTTTTGCGCGGTAACGTGCAACTGCTGCACAAACCTTCCGCCGCCATCGTCGGCAGCCGCCATGCCACACCACAGGCGATGCGGATTGCCAAAGATTTCGGCAGGGCGTTGAGTGAACAGGATATTCCCGTCGTGTCGGGTATGGCTTCGGGTATCGACACCGCCGCCCACCAAGGCGCGTTGCAGGCGGGCGGCGGCACCATCGCCGTATGGGGGACGGGCATAGACCGCATTTACCCGCCGTCCAATAAAAACCTTGCATATGAAATTGCTGAAAAAGGATTGATTGTCAGCGAGTTTCCTTTGGATACGCGGCCGTTTGCGGGCAACTTCCCGCGCCGCAACCGCCTGATCGCCGCGTTGTCGCAGGTTACGCTGGTGGTCGAGGCTGCTTTGGAATCCGGTTCGCTGATTACCGCCAAGCTGGCGGCGGAGATGGGGCGGGAGGTGATGGCGGTGCCCGGTTCGATAGACAATCCGCACAGTAAGGGCTGTCACAAGCTGATTAAAGACGGCGCGAAATTGGTGGAATGTTTGGACGACATCCTTCACGAATGTCCGGGGCTATTGCAAAATGCGGCAGTTCCATCATATTCTATAAATAAGAAAAACAAAAAAACGGAAAAACGCACTGCCGTCAGAGAGACGTCGTCTGAACCTGTTTTGCCGTTTTCAGACGACCTTGATGTCCGAAAACAGCCGGCGCAAGCCAATACGGTTGCCGCGCCGACAGCGGAAGACGAGCTGCTGGACGCCATGGGTTACGACCCCGTTCATCCCGATATATTGGCGCAGCAAACCGCATGGGCGGCGGCAGACGTTTACGCCCGACTGCTGGAATACGAACTCGACGGCATCGTCGCCGCCTTGCCGGGCGGACGCTATCAGCGCATAAAAGCATAATTGATTCATTCATTAAGGAACCAGCATGACAGAAGTCATTGCCTATCTCATCGAACACTTCCAAGATTTCGACAACTGCCCGCCGCCGGAGGATTTGGGCCGCCTGTTGGAAGATGCGGGTTTTGACGTAACGGAAATCGGCAATACGCTGATGATGATGGAAGTGTTGTTCAACACGTCCGAATTCGCCGCTGCGCCGTTCGACAGCCATGCCCTGCGCGTGTATTGCAACGAGGAAGTGGAAAACCTGCCGCAGGAAGTCATGGGGCTGATGCAGTATCTGGTTGCCGAACGCGCCATCACTTACGAGCAGCGCGAAATCGTCATCCACGCCCTGATGCACATCCCGCCCGAAGAAATCACGCTCGATACGGCGAAAGTGCTGGTGTTGCTCTTGTTGTGGGCGCACAAAAGCGAATTGCCCGTCTTAATCGGCGACGACCTGATGGGCGCGCTCAACGGCAAAGCGACCATGCATTAAACCTTTTCAGACGACCTTTTGACGCAGCTTGTTCAGAAAGGTCGTCTGA
>CALDNV010000361.1:0-8714 GCA_937914605.1 uncultured Neisseria sp. | reverse complement strand
ACCGATTCACTTGGTGCTTCAGCACCTTAGAGAATCGTTCTCTTTGAGCTAAGGCTAGGCAACGCCGTCCTGGTTTAAAGTTAATCCGCTATATTGGGATTGCGGGCTTAATCAGGTTTTATGCAGTGTATTGATAAATATTGAGAAAATAATGTCTTGTTACTCTCTTTATATTGTGTCAAAACACGGATATTTAAAAGCTGTTCTACGAACGAATGGGTTTGATATCGCTCAGACTCAGCCTGATAAAAAAGGCTGAATAAAAGCGATAGCTTTGTTATAATGAAACTATAGAGATTTCCATCAGTTTCTTGGCATTGCGCCGTTTTATCCATATCAACGAAAGAGGAAAACAAAATGTTTCCAGAATATCGCGATTTAATTTCAAAATTAAAACAAGAAGATGCGCATTTTGCACGATTGTTTGATGAGCATAACGAGCTGGATGACAAAATTACCGGTTTGGTAAACAACCCTGTTACCAGCGGCTCTGAAGAAATCGAAGAGCTGAAAAAAGCTAAATTGAAACTGAAAGATGAGTTGTACGCTCTTCTGCAAAAAGCAGCAGGCAAATAATTCGAGTTTCTCAGGTCGTCTGAAACCGATATCGGGATTTCAGACGACCTTTTTGTTTGTGGATGAAACGTAGGACGGGATAAGGCAAAGGAATCACAGACAATAAACAGGTGCTGGTTTTATTGCATGAATACAAAGCAAAGGTCGTCTGAAAACGCTTGCACGTATAGTGGATTAACTTTAAACCAGTACGGCGTTACCTCGCCTTAGCTCAAAGAGAACGATTCTCTAAGGTGCTGAAGCACCAAGTGAATCAGTTCCGTACTATCCGTACTGTCTGCGGCTTCGTCGCCTTGTCCTGATTTAAAGTTAATCCACTATATATTTTCAGACGACCTTTTTCATTCCATTTACAGCCATTGTGCTAAGGATTCGGTATCCAAGTTCCATTGCCAGACGCCGTTGTCCGTGCCGTCCAATCCGCGCAGGAAGAGGTATCGGATGGCGAGTTTGGGTAACGGTTTGCCGCGCAGTTTGAAATAGCGGGCCACGGCGATGGCGTAGATGAGCGCTTGCAGGTAGTAGTGGTGGTCTGTTACGGCTTCGTTCATGGCTTGTTGCGTATAGGCTTCGGCGCTGTCGCCCAGATGGTTGGATTTGTAATCGATGATGCACACGAGGTCGTCTGAATCTTGGCAGACCATGTCGATGAAGCCGTTGAGAAAACCTTGTACGTCTTGGAAATCTAATCTTTCTGCGGCTTCGATGCATTCCGGCGGCAGTGAACTGTTTTCGCGGGCAAACCAGCGGCGCAGGTCATGGAGTTTGAAGTCTTCGGTGTAGAGGGTGAACCCCATTTCCGGAAGGCGACGCTCGGGTGGGATTTCAGACAGGCTTTGTGCAACAAGGCGCGTTTTGCGGCAGGTGTCGAGCATTTGTTTGACGGCATCTGTCCAGAGTAGGTCGAAGCCGTAGCGGGTCAAGGTTTCGGCTATCAGGCTGCTTTGGCTTTCGGCGCTTTGGGCAAAGTTGAATTTTTCCAACATTTCATGCAGGCAGACACCGGCATTGGCGCCGCGCGGGAAATGGTGGATGTCGGCATTTAGGAGGTCGTCTGAAACGGGGAGGGTGTTTTCAGACGACCTTTCTGTTTCAGCGGCGGTTTCTGCGGGGTCGAGTGCAGGTTGTAATTCTTCGCGTTCGTCGTCTCGGGTTTTGACTTGGCGGCTGAGGCCGGTAAAGCTGGTATGCCGGATGAACTGAAATCCGCGGGCAGGGATAACGGCGGCTTGATAGAGGTCGTCTGAAAGATGGCGGTTTTGCGCGGCAGCAGGTTGCGGCGCGTCTTCGGAAAAGCTGAAGTCGGTATGTTCGGGGGGATTGTTGAGGAAACGCAGCCAGTTGTTTTTCAGCATTTGCAGCTCGCCTAGGGCTTTGTTTGCTTTGCGTTCCTGGTCATAGGCCCGGCGGGTATCCGCCCGATTGCTGTCGGCGCCGCCTTCAAGCAGGTAGGCGAAAGGGGAATCGGCGGTATCGCCGCAATGGGCGGCATAAAGGACGAGCTGCTCTTCGGCACGGGTCAGTGCGACGTAAAGCAGGCGCAGGCGTTCTGCCATTTCTTCGTCGGCAAGGTGGATGCAGTCTTCATCGTTGAGTTGCGATTTGGCAAGCAGTTCCGTAGTGTGGTCGGCGGTGTGGAGGATTTGCCAATCGGCGGGCTTCATGTCTTTCGCGTCCCAAACGAAAGGGCAATAGACCAAAGGATATTGCAAACCTTTGGAGGCATGCATGGTGACAATTTTGACCAGTGCTTCGTCGCTTTCAAGCCGTAACAGCCCTGATTCGCCGACAGATCGGTCTTGCGCCAGACTGATTTGGTCGTTGAGCCATTGATGTAGGGCGGCGGGGCTGAGGCTTTGTCCTTCTTCTTCGGAGAGGCACTCTAAAAGCTGATGGAAATTGGTGAGGCCGCGCTCGTCACCTCGTGCAAGCAGTCCGGCTTCGATGCCGTGCAACGAGGAGAAGTGTTGCAGCGCGGCATAAATCCCGCTTTTCCGCCAAATGGCGACGGATTCGGTGGCGGTGTTTATCCAGTTTAATAATTCGGCTTCGTTGCGGTTGAGTTGATACAAGGCTTGCGCGTCGTAGTCGAACAATGTGCCGGATAAGACGAAGCGCAGCGAGCCGATTTGTCCGGGATTGAGCCAATAATCCAACAGCGCGGCAAGGGCGAGGGCTTCGGGCGTGGTGAAAACCGATTCTCTTGAGAGCAAAACGCTTTGTATGCCGCGCGTTTTCAGCGCTTTTGCCACCATCACGCCTTCGTTAAACGTCCTGACCAAGACGGCAATGTCGCCCGAAACGACCGGCCTGTCTTTGAATTTCAGACGACCCTCGGCAGCTTCGTTGAGCGTGTGGGCGATTTCGTCGGCGCAATATTCGGAGGCACGGCGGCGCAAGATGTCTTTGTTGAGTACTTCGTCGTCTTTGCCGTTGAGCCAGCGTATCTGTATGGCAGTTTGGGGCGGCGAAAGCCGGCTTTCGGAACGTGCGGCGCCGACTTCGGTATAGTCTATGCCGTCCAAGACGAAAGGGCGGTTTTTGCAGCGGAACAATGCGCCTATGCCGTTAATCAGCTTGGCGTGGCTGCGGTAATTGGTTGCCAGCGTGTAGCTGTGTTGCGCGTCGGCTGCGGCTTGCAGATAGGCGTAAATGTCGGCGCCGCGAAAGCTGTAAATGGCTTGTTTCGGGTCGCCGACTAGGAATAAAGGCTTGTTTTGGCTGATGAAGATTTTTCGGAAAATCTCGTATTGCAGCGGGTCGGTGTCTTGAAATTCGTCAATCAAGGCGATGCGCCAGTTTTGCGCCACCGCCTGAGCCAATGAATCTGCCTGCGGGTTGTCGGTCAATGCGTCATAAACATCAAGCAGCAAATCGTCGAAACCGCGTTCGCGCTTGGATTTTTTCTGCTCGCTCAGACTGGCATTAAGATGGTCGAGCAGGTCGAGGTGGAGCAGGGTAAGCGTCTCTTCTTCAGCTTGCGCGATGGCAGCCGAATCTGCGCCGAGATTCGCCAATATCTGCAAATCAGCAAAGGCGGCAGCATCGGGAGTGTTGCCTTTTTTGACCTTGGACGCTAAAGCTTCTACGGCAAACATGGGCAGCTTTTCTGCCGTCGTTTTGCTAAAAGAAGGAAGGGCATCGGATTGAGAGGCGGATTGGAGTTCGAGAAAGACGGTTTTGAATGTTTTTTCACGATATGAGTTGCCATCTAATATCGGACGGATGCGCCAGAATGTTGCTTCTAAAGCGTCCAGTTTGGAACGCACTTTTTCCCATGTTTTCCGAAAGTTTTCCTGCGCGGCGACTAAGTCTGCTTCGGGTCGTCTGAAAACCAAATACGGACGGCTGACGAACTTTTGTATTGCTGCCAGCATGGTTTGCGGCGTTTGGCGGCGTTGGAATACCAGCTTCGCCAAAACGGGATGATTGACGATGCGGTCGCGCCAAAAATCTTGAGCGGGAATCAGCAGGCGGTCGCGGTTGTCTTCGGTCAACTCGACATCCATAGGCGCGCGGCACAAAAACGCATAATCGCGCAAAATGCGTTGGCAGAAGCCGTGAATGGTATAAATCGCGGCGTTGTCGAATTGCCCGATGGCAGCCTTGAGGCGGACAATCAGCCGCGCTCGACTTTCTTGAGCCAATGCCTGTTTGAGCAAACCGGTCAGAAACACATCGCCCGGATGATTGTCTCGGCAGTATGCTGCGAGGTCGTCTGAAAGATTGTCCGTATCCTCCACGCTCTCCAAAGCCTGCAATACTTCGTCCAAACGGGCGCGCAAACGGGTTTTCAATTCCGCCGTTGCCGCCTTGGTAAAAGTAACGGTCAAAATGCTTTCGACAGGCATCTGCTCAAGCACGACCAAACGCGTGAACAAAGCCGCAATGCCGTAGGTTTTGCCCGTGCCGGCAGAGGCTTCAATCAGATTGGTACCTGCTATGGGGATGCTTAGGGGATCGAAGGCTGGAATGGAGGCATTGGCGGGCATGATAAAAGGAGGGAAGTACAGACAGAAGGCATAATCATAGCAGAGGTCGTCTGAAAACGGTGGGGAGCTTGGGGGTGAAAACGGGCTTTGGCTTGGTTGTATGGCAGGCTTGCGATTTTCGGTTGCATTCCGTTGGATTTATAGTGGATTAAATTTATAGTGGATTAAAATTGCAATGATACGGCGTTGCTAACGCCCTTATGTACTACCCGTACACGGCGGGCGTTGCCGCCTTGTCTCATTTTTATTTTAATCCACTATAAATCAGGACAAGGCGACGAAGCCGCAGACAATACAGATATTACGGCAAGGCAACGCCGTACTGGTTTAAAGTTAATCCACTATAATTGTTGATATCAGCCGTAGAAATAGGGTAAGGCAAACAAAAAACGGCAGCTTTTAGGCTGCCGTTTTCTTTAGTGCGATTAAGCTTGGTCTTCCGGTTTGTCAGATAACTCTTGGGCTTTATCAGTTGGCTCTCGAGCGGTTTCTGTGGGAGCAGGTTCATGCTGACTGACTGCTTCCGGAGCTTGTGTTGCCGCTTCGGTTTCAGATTGTTCCGGATTGTCCTGACGCAGATTGTGACTGTAATCTTTAGGCGGGCTGGGTTGCTTGCCTGCCATAATTTCCAGAACTTGATCGCGGTCTATGGTTTCCCAATCCATCAAGGCTTTGCACATAATTTCCATCTTATCGCGGTTTTCATCAAGGATTTTGTAAGCTACTTGATACTGCTCATCCAAGATGCGGCGAATTTCTGCGTCGATTTCTTGTTGGGTTTTTTCGGAAATGTTTTGAGAACGGGTAATGCTGCGTCCCAAGAATACTTCGTCTTCGTTTTCCGTATAAACCATCACGCCCATTTTATCGCTCATGCCGTAACGAGTGACCATCTCGCGCGCCATTTGGGTGGCACGTTCAAAATCGTTGGATGCGCCAGTGGAAATACGGCCGATGAAGATGTCTTCGGCAATGCGTCCGCCAAACAGAATCGACAATTGGCTCAGCATTTGGTCTTTATACATGCTGATACGGTCGCGTTCGGGAAGCTGCCAAGTCAAACCGAGCGCACGGCCGCGCGGCATGATGGTCACTTTGTGAACCGGGTCGGTAAACGGCAGGCTTTCGGCAACAATCGCATGACCTGCTTCATGGTAGGCGGTCGCACGTTTTTCGTCTTCGTGCATTACCATGCTGCGGCGTTCGGGACCCATATAGATTTTGTCTTTGGCATCTTCAAAATCGCTTTGGTCGACTTTGATTTTATTGCGGCGGCCTGCAAACAGGGCGGCTTCATTGACCAAGTTGGCCAAATCCGCACCGGAGAAGCCGGGTGTGCCGCGTGCCAATGATGTCAAATCTACGGATTCGTCCAAAGGTACTTTTTTCGCGTGGACTTTCAGGATTTGCTCGCGGCCGCGGATATCGGGCAGCGGAACAACAACCTGACGGTCGAAGCGGCCGGGGCGTTGCAATGCCGGATCCAATACGTCGGGACGGTTGGTTGCGGCGATGACGATAACGGTATGATTGCTTTCAAAACCGTCCATCTCGACCAAAAGCTGGTTCAAGGTTTGTTCGCGTTCGTCGTTGCTGCCACCCAAGCCGGCACCGCGTTGACGGCCGACAGCGTCGATTTCGTCAATGAAAATGATACAAGGAGCGTTTTTCTTCGCTTGTTCAAACATATCGCGCACACGGCTTGCACCGACGCCGACGAACATTTCAACAAAGTCGGAGCCTGAAATGCTGAAGAACGGCACACCGGCTTCGCCTGCGATGGCTTTTGCCAGCAAAGTTTTACCGGTACCCGGGCTGCCTGCCAGCAAAATGCCGTGCGGAACGCGGCCGCCCAAGCTTTGATAGCGGTTGGGGGATTTCAGATAATCAACGATTTCTTGTACTTCTTCTTTTACTTCATCACAACCGGCAACATCGGCAAAGGTAACTTTATTGGTTTCTTTGTCCATCAGGCGGGCGCGGCTTTTACCGAAAGAGAATGCGCCGCCCTTGCCACCGCCGCCGTTCTGCATGCGCATGAAGTAGAACCATGCGCCAATCAGCAGCAATACCGGCAGCAGGCTGAAAACCAGGCTGGTAAAGATACTCGGTTTTTCTTCAGGGATAACGTTGACGCGGACTTTATTGTCCAAAAGCGTTTTGACCAAATTATCGTCTAAAGGCGCATTGGTGAAGAAAGTGGATTTATCGGTACGTTCGCCTTTGATCAGATAGCCGATGATGGCGGAGCCTTCGATTTTGACGTTGCTCACTTCACCGTTGTTTACCTGTTGGATAAATTGAGAGTATTCGATTTGCTGCTTGTTTTCCTGCTTGCTGGTCAGTGCGTTGAACGCAGCCATCAGACCGACGCACAAAGCGACCCATAACAGGATGGACTTAAAGGTATTCCCCACTTAGCCAGACTCCATGATATTAAGATAAACGAAAGGAAGATTTTAAAACACGCTGCCTGTATTGTCAGCGTTTATTTTTTCCTAATAAATAAATCTCACTGGAACGATTGCGTGATGCTTCGGGCTTGCGCGTCTGCACCGTTCCGAAGATTTCGCGCATGGCTGCCATATATTCCTGATAGCCCGCTCCCTGAAATACCTTCACCAAAAAGCTGCCGCCCGTTTTCAAATGATTGGCGGCAAAATCCAAAGCCAGTTCGCACAAGTAAAAGCTGCGGGCTTGGTCGGTTACGGCGTTACCCGACATATTGGGTGCCATATCGCAAATTACAAGGTCTAGCGGGCGGGCGTCCAGCAGGGTTTCAAATTGCCCTAATACTTCGTCCTCCCTGAAGTCGCCCTGAATAAAAGAAACGCCTTCTATTTCATCCATAGGCAGGATATCCAATGCGAACACGCGCCCTGAATTGCCGACCAGTTTTGCCGCTACTTGCGACCAGCTGCCCGGCGCGCTGCCTAAATCCGCCAAAACCGTGCCGGGTTTGATTAATTTGTCTTTTTCGTTGATTTCCAGCAGTTTATATGCGGCACGGGCGCGATAGCCGTCTTTTTGCGCCATGTGGACGTAATGATCGTTGACGTGTTCGTGAAGCCAGGCTTTTGATGATTTTGAACGTACTGCCATAATTTATTTAATGATTTAGAGAAACGCTGTATTGTACGTTATTTTCCCCCGAGATTGCGCCAAATCGCGTACAATGCCGCATTATTCTTTCTTTTCAAGCACTAGAACATGACTGACAATAAATTAAGCACCAAAGAAATTTTGGAATTGAAAGCCCGCGCCCATCACCTTCATCCTGTTGTAATGGTGGGACAGCAAGGTTTGACCGAGTCCGTTATCAAAGAAACCGATGCCGCCCTGACGGCGCATGAATTAATCAAAGTCCGTGTATTCGGCGACGACCGAGCCGAGCGCGTTGAAATTTGCAATGCGCTGTGCGAAGCCGTTGATGCGCAACTGGTTCAGCATATCGGCAAACTGTTGGTGTTGTGGCGTAAAAACTTGGAGGTTTGATTCTTCAAGAGCATATTCAGACATCTTAAGGACAGATGTACAAAAGGTCGTCTGAAAATATTTATGGCTCTTACCAAGTGTTTTTGTTATGCGCTCGTAAAATCAGGAAAATCGATAAACTCTCTGAGATTGATTACTGTCAATGGGAACATACCCGCAGTTTTTAAAGCTGCGGATTGGCTATACTAACGATAGGAGCACATCATGAAAGCATTATCTGTTGCACTGGTTTTATTGACTTTGGCAGGCTGTCACAATACTTGGAACGGCGTTCGGGAAGATGGTTCACGCATTATCGGGCGTTCTGTCAGCGGTATTGGGCACGGTATCGGTAAGGCAGGTCAGGCATTGGAACGTACCGGCAGCAGAATCGACAACCGCCAACAAGTACAGCAACCTCAAATGTCCGGACAGAATCAATATCCCTACCCGGCGCAGAACCAATATCCTGAGCAGAATCAATACCAATACTAAGTCTTTTTTAATGCCGACCCCGATTACATCGTTTGTAGTCGGGGTTTTGGTTTTTCAGACGACCTTTATCCTGTATGATTCGGGATTGGCAATGAAATGGGCATATCTTTAGCCGTCTTCTTACTTATAGTGGATTAACTTTAAACCAGTACGGCGTTGCCTCGCCTTAGCTCAAAG
>CALDNV010000360.1:0-6940 GCA_937914605.1 uncultured Neisseria sp. | reverse complement strand
TCTCTTTGAGCTAAGGCGAGGTAACGCCGTCCTGGTTTAAAGTTAATCCACTATAATTTTCATGGGAGGTTGGCTGAATCAGTAATTTATAGCAAAAGGTCGTCTGAAAACCGGAATCGGGATTTCAGACGACCTTTTGACAAGATAGGCGGTTTATTTGTTTTCTGCTTCTTCAAAGCCGACGACTTCCAAGCCGAAGCCGGTCAGGCCGGTGAAGGCGGAAGGCTGTCCTAACACGCGCAGTTTGCCGACGTTGAGGCCGGCGAGGATTTGTGCGCCGATGCCGTAGCTTTTGCTGTCCCATTTGTAGGCTTGGTTGGCGCCTTTGGGCAGGGTGCGGTCGAGCAGGGTGGCGCCGTCTTCGGTGCGGTGCAGGAGGATGACGACGCCGCTGTCGGCTTGCTGGATGCGCTCAAGGGCTTTGGGCAGTGACCAGGAATGGCGCGGGTTGGCTTGGATGAAGTCCATGACGCTGAAGGGTTCGTGTACGCGAACGAGGGTTTCGGTGTCGGCGGCGGGTTTGCCTTTGACGAGGGCGAGGTGGGTTTCGCCGGAGAGTTTGTCGACGTAAACGTGTTGCTGGAATTCGCCCCACGGGGTTTGTACGGGGGCGTTGCCCATGTCTTCGAGCAGGCTTTCGGTGCGGCTGCGGTATTCGATGAGGTCGGTAATCGTGCCGATTTTGAGGTTGTGTTCTTCGGCGAACTTCATCAGTTCGGGCATACGCGCCATGGTGCCGTCGTCGTTGATGATTTCGCAGATGACGGCGGCGGGGATGAGTCCGTTCATTTGTGCCAAATCGACGCCGGCTTCGGTGTGTCCGGCGCGTACTAGGACGCCGCCTTTTTGCGCACGCAAGGGGAAAATATGACCGGGTTGGACGATGTCTTCGGGTTTGGCGGTCGGGGAAACGGCGGTTTGGATGGTCAGGGCGCGGTCGGCGGCGGAAATGCCGGTGGTGATGCCTTGCGCCGCTTCGATGGAAACGGTGAAGTTGGTGCCGTATTGCGCGCCGTTTTTCTGGGTCATCATGGGCAGGCCGAGCCGCTCGACCATGCTGCCTTCCATCGGTAGGCAAACCAGTCCGCGCGCGTGTTTGATCATAAAGTTGATGGCTTCGGGGGTGACGAACTGCGCCGCCATCAGCAAATCGCCTTCGTTTTCGCGGTCTTCCGCGTCGGTGATGATGACCATTTTGCCGGCTTTGATGTCGGCGAGGATTTCGGGGATGGAGGAAATGTGGGGCATGGTGCGTCTTTCTTGATGGTCGGGTTGGGCTGTGGCGTGTTCTTGATCCAGCCACATGGCGGGCATTTGCGCCGCCTGTTCGATTTTGCGGGCTTTTTTCTCGCCGAAGGATTTGTTTTTCAGAAGGGCGGACAATTCGCCTTGGTTGATGGCGATGGCTTCGGCAAAACGGGTTTGCTGGCCGCCGTATTTGTCCGCTATCCATTGCCGCAGGTTGCGGCGGCGCAGGTCGGTGGTGTTCATGATATGTGGTTTGGCTGAAAGGATGTAGGCGATTGTAGTCTTGTCTTTACCAAAAGGCAAACTGTGTTTGACGGCAGATTTTTATTACTTTTTGGTAATGTTTCGATAGAAGGTCGTCTGAAAAACAAAAATGGCGTTTTCAGACGACCTTTGCTTGAAATCTGAACATTTGAAAGAATATGGGCGTTATAGTGGATTAAAATAAAAATGAGACAAGGCGGCAACGCCCGCCGTGTACGGGTAGTACATAAGGGCGTTGGCAACGCCGTATCATTGCAATTTTAATCCACTATAAGTTTAACGCAACCGAAAAGGGTCTAACCTAATGAAAATGGTTTACCGATTGATTTTAATATCTATTTTTTGCGCACTCGCAGCGGCGGGCGGCTGGTTTTATGCCCAGCACCGCAACGACAACGCCCATGAAGCGATTTCGCGCGAAGGCGTTTTGATGCAGATTAAGCAGATGAACCGCTTGGAAAGCACAGCTTTTTACATCGACACCATCATCCGAACCGAGAAAAAAGGCGACTGGCGCAGATTGTGGCAGGACTCGCAAAGCGGTCTGTTTATCGTGCGCGGCAAGGTGTTGGCGGGCTTGGATTTGGACAAGCTTCACGCCGACAACGTCAATATCGTGGACGGAAAAGTCCTCATCAGCCTGCCGCCCGTAGAAATCCTCAGCGTCGATTTGGAAAATATCGAGGTGTACGACATCCAAACCGGCTCGTTCAACCTTTTGCCCGTGGATAAGGCAGTGTTCAAAACCGTGCAGGACGAAGCCAAAAAACAAGTCCTCGCCAGCGCGTGCAAAGCCCAGATTTTGGATCACGCCAACCGCCAGGCGCAAACGCAGCTTGAAAACCTGTTTGCCCTGACGCAGACGCAGGTATCGGTTTATCCGGCGGCAGTGGGGCAGTGTAAATAGCGGCAGCGCAAAACAAGGCTTAAGCGCCGAGTACAAACAAGGTCGTCTGAAAACGAAAGTAGCGGGTTTGCCAAATCGTTTTCAGACGACCTTTTGTCTAGCATCAATATGCTTTACATCAAGCGCGCGGTTACATCATCCAAGCGTTAAAGATAATCATCGATATTCGGGCTTCTACCGAACACGGCTTCATGCGCCTGACTGATGGTCAGCCGGTTAAACATCAGCCGCTGGGTTTGGTCGCCGTCGATAATCCTTACCCTACCTTCCAATTTCGGCGCGTCGTGGTGAAAAGTATTTTTAAACGCAAGCCAGCGGTCGGTTTGCAGGTGGACGACGGCAAACATATCGTGCGAAATATTCACGCCGACGCTGATGAGTTTCGGCGAAGCCTGAAGGCAGAAACTGCTGTCGCCGAACAGGCACAGCCCCTCGTTTTCGGCATAGCGGAACAGCTCGATTTTGACCGCATCGGGTTCGGCGAATATGGTACAAAACAGCCGCTCAAACAGCGACGGCTGCGCCACGCCTTCACTCAACATGCCGTAAAGCCCCGCCAGCCAATCGACATAGCCGAGGAATGAAAAACGGTAGTTTTGCATGATGGCTTCGATGCGGCTCGGATCGCGCTTGCTGATCAGGCGCACAAACTCAAACCCGACCTCCGGCAGCCGCGCCCGAACGGCCTCATGCAGACGGTGGGCAAACAGGTTTTTATGGTTGTGCGGATTGCGCAGGATGCCGAGGAATTTCAGCCGCAATATCCGCCACAATGCTTCGGGAACTTTGACCGTATCGGTTTCGCCCGTTTTCAGACGACCTTCGGGCAATGTGCGCAGATGGTTGCAGGCTTCTTCGTAGCCGCTTTCGTGTCGGTTGAACCAGCTTTCCAAATTGTACTGGTTGGCGGTGTTTTCGACGAAAGTCAGCGTGTAGAGGTTTTTCGCCGCCAAATTGCCGATGATGTTGACACTCGCCGCCGTACCGCGATTTTCGTTCCCGCCACGAACCTTGTCGCCGGAGCGGGAGCGTCGGGCGGCAGCCGGTTCGCGGAACATGGACAAAGGCAGCTTATAGACATTCTGATTCTGCGGGCTGACCTGCGGATTATGCGCGTGCTGCCGCTGCTCGGTCTGGGCGATATAGTGATGTTCCTTGGTCGGATTCGCCGTCAACAGCGCATAAGGCTTTTCGCCGCATTCGGAAAATTCGCAATCACTGAGGATAAAGGCTTGTCGGGTCATGGTGTCGGAGGAGGCCGTCTGAATGTGCCGATTATAGTTGATGGGGAGCTAAGGGGGATTATACGGAATGATGCTTCTGCTTGCAGAATACGCCGATAGAATGCCGATAGTGGGAATCCAAAAAACACTTCGCCGCCGTCATTCCCGCGCAGGCGGGAATCCAGAAGTTTGGATTTAGAGTAATCTTTAAGTATTTCTGAAATGCAGAGGTCTGGATTCCCGCCTGCGCGGGAATGACGGCGGTCAAGGTGCCCTGTCTCTCTTTAAACCACTATAAAAGCTCACCTGAAAAAAAATAATTTAATATTTTTACTAACTTACTTACTAATTTGTTTAGTAAGCATTGCAGTAATAAAATTGCTTCAGTATAATACAAATTCATAAATCAACCTACTATGGAGGCATTAATGGATATACCTACTCATTTGAACCACCGTCCTATTATTAAATGGGAAAACTATTCTAAAACAGATGGACGTTTTGCAAATGATACAGATGCACAAGGCTTATCAGTCGGCGTAGCGCAATGGAATAGTTCTGATGAGAACAAACCTGATATTTCGGTTAAAGTATGGCGACATACTGGTGAAAAGTGGTCGCGCCAATCTGAAGAAATTCCACCACACCGCCTTGTTGATAT
Source organism: uncultured Neisseria sp. (assembly GCA_937914605.1). Taxonomy (GTDB): domain Bacteria; phylum Pseudomonadota; class Gammaproteobacteria; order Burkholderiales; family Neisseriaceae; genus Neisseria. Next base: position 2,637 of record CALDNV010000360.1, on the reverse strand, counting down.
GACTAGTTTGTTATGCTCAGCTTTGATGTATGTAAGAAACGATGTGTTATTAAGTGATGAATCTTTCAGTATTACCAGTAGTCAGGATGCTATATTGTTAGAAAAGCTAAAAGAAGGGTTACAAAAAGAAGAACCTTTTCTTGAATCTTCATTGCTCCGTTTGGCCAAAATGTTAAAACAATTAGGCTATTGTGATAAATTGAAATAAGAAGAATCCATGCTGTTAGCTCCGTACAGACAGAAATGACGGCAGTTAACGCAAAAGAATGAATAAAGGTCGTCTGAAAACGAATATAGCAGGTTTCGCTAAATTGTTTTCAGACGACCTTTTCTTTAAAGCCGAATCAAATCAGCCTGCCGGTTAACCCAAAGCCTTCCTTGCTCCGGCGAAGAGGCGGTACCAGCCGGACAGTTCCGTCCAGTCTTCCGGTTTCCAGCTCATTTGCGCGGCGCGGTACACGCGTTCGGGGTGGGGCATCATGATGGTAACGCGGCCGTCGGCGTTGGTAACGCCAGCGATGCCTTGCGGTGAGCCGTTGGGGTTGAGCGGGTAGGTTTGGGTAACCTGGTTTTGTCCGTCGACGTATTGCAGCGCGATGCCCAGGCCGTCTGAAATTTTGCCGCCGTGAAGCGCGAAGTCGGCGCGGCCTTCGCCGTGGCTGACGACGACGGGCAGGCTGGAGCCCTGCATTCCGTTCAGGATCAGGGAGGCTGATTTGGGGACGTGAACCATGCTCAGGCGCGCTTCGAACTGTTCGCTCAGATTGCGTTTGAACTTCGGCCAGCCTGCCGTGCCGGGGATGATTTCGGCGAGGTTGCTGACCATTTGGCAGCCGTTGCACACGCCCAATGTCAGCGTGTTCGGGTCGGCGAAGAAGGCGGCGAACTGGTCGCGCAAGGCGGGGTGGAACAGGATGGATTTCGCCCAGCCTTCGCCCGCGCCGAGTACGTCGCCGTAGCTGAAGCCGCCGCACGCCGCCAGCATTTTGAAGTCGGCAAGGTGGACGCGGCCTGCCATCAGGTCGGACATATGCACGTCGTAAGCATCGAATCCGGCGCGGGTGAAGGCGGCGGCCATTTCGATTTGTCCGTTCACGCCCTGTTCGCGCAGGATGGCGATTTTGGGTTTCGCGCCGCTGTTGACGAAAGGCGCGGCGATGTCTTCATTCACGTCGAATTTCACGTCGGCAAACAATGCACTGCGGTCGTTGTCGCCAATCAGGGCGAACTCGCTGTCTGCGCAAGCGGGGTTGTCGCGCAGGCGTTGGATGGCGTGACTGGTTTCCTGCCATGCGCGTTGCAGGTCGGCGCGGGTTTGGTCGAACAGAGTTTCATCAGCAGCAGTGATTACAAGACGGTCGGATGTCGGATTGATTGTGCCAATATAATGGCTGGCAAATTTTCCTATCTTGCGCGGAGAGAAGCCACCCTTGTTTACAAAAAATTCTTTCTTGTCAAACTGCTTGAGTACATAGTCAGCATCTTCTGCACGAACCTGCAAAACTGCACCAAGCTCTTCGTTAAACAGCGAACGGATTATGTTTTCTTTGGTAGAGATGATAGAACCAGCATTAACAAGGCTTAGGTCGTGGTCAATCTGGGCAGGTGTATAGGTTGCTATCATGGTTGCAAAAAGTATGCTTCCTAATGTGATATCCAACCCGCAACGCCCCGCAAACGCCATTTCCGCCAGCGTGGCAAACAAGCCGCCGTCGCTGCGGTCGTGATACGCCAAGAGTTTGTCTTCGGCAACAAGCTGTTGAATCACGCCGTAAAACGCTTTCAGACGACCTGTATCGTCCAAATCGGGCGCGTCGCCGCTCATGTTGTTATAGACCTGACCGAACGCCGAGCCGCCCATACGCGCTTTGCCGAAGCCCAAATCGATAAACAGCAATACGCTGTCTTCGACGTTTTTCAATTCGGGCGTAACGGTTTTGCGCACGTCTTGAACTGGCGCGAACGCGGAGATAATCAGGCTCAACGGCGAGACGACGGATTTTTTCTCTTCGCCGTCCTGCCATACGGTTTTCATCGACAGGCTGTCTTTGCCCACGGGAATGCTCAAATCCAATGCCTGACAGGCTTTGGAGACGGCTTCGACGGCGCGGTAGAGTTTTTCGTCTTCGCCTTCGTTGCCGCACGCCGCCATCCAGTTGGCGGAAAGTTTTATGTTGCCGATGTCGCCGATGTTGACCGCCGCGATGTTGGTGATGGCTTCGCCGACGCACATTCTGCCTGAAGCAGGCGCGTCAAACAGGGCGACGGTCGGCTTTTCGCCCATAGACATCGCTTCGCCGCGATAGGTGTTGAAGCCCATCATGGTCACGGCGCAGTCGGCTACGGGGGTTTGGTATTTGCCGACCATTTGGTCGCGGTGGGTCATGCCGCCGACGCTGCGGTCGCCGATGGTAATCAGGAAGTTTTTGGCGGCTACGGTAGGCAGGCGCAAAACGCGGTAGGCGGCTTCGGTGATGTCGATATTGCCCGCGTTAAACGGTTTTTCAGACGACCTCACGGTTTTGTCGCTGCGCGTGGTTTTAGGCGGTTTGCCGAGCAAGACGTTCAGCGGTAAATCGACGGGATTGTTGGAGAACAAATCGTCGCGTACTTTCAAATGGCCGTCGTCAGTCGCCG
>CALDNV010000359.1:0-10037 GCA_937914605.1 uncultured Neisseria sp. | reverse complement strand
TGTACTGTCTGCGGCTTCGTCGCCTTGTCCTGATTTAAATTTAATCCACTATATCAACCTAAAAATGTTTCGCTACGCGAGAAACGGTAGTGATTCATCAACTCCTCTTTTTATTTCTTCACAGCCAGGCTCACGGTGAAAATGCCGTCTTCGTCTATCCACTGATGGATTTTTTCAAAACCGGCTTTCTCGACCAACTGATCCATTTCCTGCTGGCTGCGGCGGCGCATTACCCAGTTCGGACTGCCTGCTTTGTGGCTGGTCAGCGCGCGCGCAATCATTTCGAGCTGCGGATGCCACGGCTGGCCGGTGTAAATCAGGTAGCCGCCTGTTTCAATCGCATCGCCGAAGCCGTAGAGCGAGTTCAAAATCAAATCGTTGTCGGCAAACAATTCATGCAGGCCGGAAACGATGCCCAGTGTGGGGCGGGGCTGCAAATCCTGATAATTGGCGCGGTCGTAGGCATTGACTTCGTTAAAAGTAACCGTGTCTTGCAGGCCGCGTTCGGCAATCAGCCTACGGCCGGCTTCGACGTTAATCGGGCTGTAATCGCGTAGGCGCACGGAATCGGGCAGCGTGTCGGCAGTCAGCGCGTCGAGCACATAACGGCCGTGTCCCGAGGCAATATCGAGAACGTGTACGGGTTTGCCCGCTTCGCGCAGCTTGGCAGAGGCTGTCTGAATCGCTTTGCCGATATTGATTTTGCGTTGGCGGATGCCGCGCCAGCCGATGGCGTTGAGATAGTGTTTGTCCACCGCCACACCAAAGGCGTTGCTGCCCTGCGGTTGGTTGCGGTACACATAATCCAGCGTACTGCCGGAGTCGTAGCCGGTTTCCTTGCCGATTTTCAAACCTTCGCTCCAACGCGCGCCAAGGTCGAGGGCGGCGCGGTAAACCGCCCAGAATGCGCCGCGCGGCGAATAAATAGACAAAGGCGTTGCCAGTTCGTCGGCTTCGCGGCGGCTTTCGCCGTGTAAATGGGCTTGGGTCAAATCGACTTGATATAAAGGCTGATTGAAACGTTCGCGGATAAAACGGCGCATTTCGACAAACGCAATTTCGCGGTTTTGCTCGCCCAATGTGTCGTGATAGAAGCCGTCCAAAATATGGCGTTCTTTGATGCGGCTGCCCAAGCGGTTGTAGAAATCGTGTTGCGGTTTGTGATGAACAACCCAGTCGCTGCCGGAAATCAAAAGCTGCAAGGGCGTGGTAATGGCCTGCGCATCGGCGACGACGCGTTCGGCAGCTTCGTACAAACCAAGCAGGATGCGCACGGAAATGGCGCGGGTAATCAGCGGATCGTTGTCGTAGCTGGTTTGGCGTTCTTGGTTGTGCGTCAGGTAATGGGCTTTGACGTAGCTGTTGACAAAGAAATTGCCGCGCCATTTCTGCATGATTTTCAAGCCGGTGCGGGCAAAAGGAACGTAGAGTTTGACTTTGAATGCGGGCGATGCCAATACGGCACAGCGGATTTTTGGCGCGTAGTCGTGCAGCCAAGTGGACACCAATACCGCGCCGACGCTTTGCGCGATCACGCAGATGTTTTCAGGCTTGATGCCGTATTCGTTTTGGATGTGGCGGATAAAGTCGTCCACATCGGCAACGGAAGTACCGATACTGGGGCTGTCGCCGCGTTCGCCGGGGCTGTGGCCATGACCGCGCGCGTCCCATGCGAAATAGGCAAAATCATCAAAACCGAGTTCGTCGGCAACAAACATCATCCGGCCGGAATGCTCGTGGCCGCGGTGGAACAGCACGATGGCTTTATCGGCCGAACCGTCGGCAGCGGGTCGGTAGCGGTAGAAAAGCGAAGTGCCGTCTTGGGTAGAAAAGTATTTTTGTTGCTCGGACATGAAAAACTCCTGATAGTCATATTTTTGAACGGTATCATGACACGCTGAATTTATGCAATCGTTATCTGATAAACGGATAAAGGAAATGACGGAAAGAAGCAACAAAAGGTCGTCTGAAACGTTTCAGACGACCTTTACCGCGTTTAACCAAGTGCTAAATGACTGCTAATTTTGCCGTGTTTAAATACACCCATCAAAACCCCAATGACACATTTCGAAAGGAAGTCGAACATGAAAAAATTATTATTGACCGCCATCGTCGCTTTATCCGCTGCTGTCGCAGGTGCCAACGATTACATCGAACACCAAATTTACAGCAACAAAAATTTTGAACAAAACCGTACCAAAGCCATCAGAATGCTTGAGCAACGCGGTTATCGCGTTCACGATATCGACGCCGACGACTATCGCGGCAGACCTGTATTGGACGTAGAAGCCTACAAAGGCGGACGCGAATACGACATCAAATTGTCTTACCCCGACTTGAGAATCATCAAAGAGCGTATCGACTACTGATACACGATGCGTTACAGCTGCCGCAAACTGCCCGTTTGGCGGCAGTTTTTGTTGAAGGGGAACTTGGATTGCCGACTTCATCATTACAAACATGATTATCCCAAGAAGTGTAATGTTTTTATCGATAATGTATGACGTTGTGTAAATTCTCTGAATCAGAGGAACTAAAAAACGCTTTTCCCTTTCCATTTAAATTGATTCACTCAAACGGAGGATAAACATGGATTTCCACGATAAAAATAAAAAAGGGCAAGAGCCGCAAAATACGGTTTCTGACTGGGAGAAACCTTTCGAACGACCCGATCCCGATGCGCCGCAGCCTGTTTCCGAAGTTTGGGAAGATTCAAAAGAAGCGTTTGATAAGAGTGAAGAAAATTTAAAAACTGAAGAAGCTGTAAACATTGAAGAAGCCGTGAAAGCTGAAGAAACTTTAAAAGTTGAAGAAGCTGCGGAATCTGAAACGGCAGACCATCAACAAGACAGCAATGCCGAAGAGGCAGTGACGGATAACATCATCCTTGAAGGCATTGAGACGTCGTCTGAAAAGCCCAAAAAGAAAAAGAAAGACAAAAAAGACAAGGCGAAGAAGAAAAAACAAGCCGCCGATGTGCCGCCTTCCGATCTTTTGGGTACGAACAAAGGCGTGGAAACCATGTTCCGCAACGCCGTGCGTTCGGAGATGGAGCTGCTCGCGCTGGCGGCGACCAAGGCGAACATTATGATTTCGCTCAACGGTTTTATCGTGTCTGCGCTGATGATTTCGGGCGCATTTATTTTTTCATCGTCACCCGAATTTCTGATTCCGGCGAGTACGTTTATGATTACCGCCGCCGCATCCATCGTGTTCGCGCTGCTGTCCGCTTCGCCTGAACGTATCGGCAAAATGCAGGCGGCGCGCGCTTGGGTGAAGGATTTCTTCCGCGGGCGCGCCAAACTGCGTGATTTGAGAACCCGCCTCAGCAGCACCCAAACGCGCTTTTTCAGCGGCAGCCAGCCCAATATCCTGATTTACGAAGACCGTGTGAAGGTGCAAAAAGACCAATATTGGGAAATGATGCAGGAGATTATGGGCGACCGCAAACAAGTCTATCAAAAGATGAGCGATCATCTTTACTGGCTGGGCCTGCTGGCGGACAAACAGTTCAAATACATCAACTTGTCTTATGCCGTATTCCGTTGGGGGCTTTTGGCTTCGCTGGCAGCGTTTATCGGCGTGAAGACGCTGCCTTCGCTGCTGACCCAGCCCGCCAACAATACGGCAGAGCTGCGCGCCTTGGGGATTAATATGTTTAACGGTGTGTACGAACCTTCTGCCGTACAACAACTCCCTGATGGGCGCATCCTAATTGCCGAAGACGAACCGAACCACGCATTCAGCATCGTCAGCATCGATCCGTCCGGCAGATTTATCGAAGACGAAGCCTTGGATACGCGCGTGATCACCGGCTTCAAACGCCGCCTAAGCGACTTGGAAGCATTGGCGCGCGACGATGAAGGCTTTATCTACGCGCTCACTTCGCATTCGCGCACCCGCAAAGGCAACCGCTCGCCCGACCGCGAACACCTGATGCGTTTTAAAATCCAAGGCGGCGATGTATTGGGGCTGACCAGCTACGACAATCTGACGCAGGTTCTGGAAACTGATAAGAAGCTGCACGACCTCATCCGCGAACGCACCAAAGCCGAAGTTTCCTTTGAAGAAATCAATATCGAAGGTATGGCGTTCGACCCTGTGAAGAAACGCCTCGTCTTGGGCTTCCGCGATCCTGAGTTCAACAATATGGCGCTGGTGGCATTCATCAGCAATCCGAAAGACGTGTTCGAGCGCAACGCCAAGCCTGAGTTTGACGAAGTCGCCATCCTCGACATCGACGGCGGCGGCATCCGTTCCATCAACTACGACCCGGTGTTGAAAAACTACGTCATCGCCAACGAAGTGAAGGATGAAAACGGTCAGAAATTCTCGCAACTGTGGACTTGGAGCGGCAACCCGACCGACGAACCGCAAAAAATCTCGCTACCTAACCTGCAACACATCACCAACGTCGAAGCCGTCGATTCGATTACGGTCAACGGCAAGCCACAGATGATTCTGATGGGCGACGAAGGCAACGCCTCGCAGAAAATTACTGCCAAATATATGTTGGTGGATTACAGCCAGCTTGGTAAACAGTAGTTTTAATCTGCTCAAAGGTCGTCTGAAACGGAGGTTTAAAGTTTCAGACGACCTTTTTACCGACGAATGACTGTCCCATCCAAACCGATACGGCATTGCCTCGTTTTGATTTATATCCTTCCGCGAAAGGACAAATCGAAAGCTGCGGACTGGGAAGCAGCGACAAAAGAAAGGTCGTCTGAAACCGAATCTCATGGTTTCAGACGACCTTTTCGCTATTGCCCGAAAGCTATCGGCTTGCGTTCAACCGTTTGTCCGGCCGTGTAAACATAAACACCACCAGCGAAGTCAGCGCGCCCAGCGTGTCGGCGAGCATGTCTTTTTGTGCGTCCCAAATATCGCCTTGCGAACCGAGCACTTCCAACCCCGCTTCGCCGCCGTCGATCACCGCATACTGCCATTCGATGATTTCGTAAGCCGCTGCCACACTCATGATGAAGAACAAGGAGAAAAACAAGGCAAGCGCGGGGCGGCAAAGTTGGCGGCGCAACAGCCATTCCGCCATCGGGTAGGCGTAGAAACCGATAATGTAGTGGCCGACGCGGTCGAAATGGTTGCGCCCTTCGCCTAAAAACGGCGCAAGCAGGCGGTTTGCCCAATCGAAGGGCACATCGGCGAAGGTGTAGTGTGCGCCGACGGTGTGCATAATCAGCCAGAAGCTCATGAATACATAAGCCAGATTACTGAAACGGAAGCGGCGGTAAGTGGCGATAAGCGCGATAAATACGGTGGAAACAGGGAGAATTTCGGCGTACCAAACGGCGCGGTCGGACGGGTTGATGCCCGACCAGACGATGAGTGCGGCAATGAAAACCGTGAGCAGCAAAGGGATGATGTGCGAAGTTTTTTGCATAAAGTTTATCGTGTTATCAATGGAATGGAAGAGAGAGAAACGATTTTCAGACGGCCTTCAAACCATTGACGACGCGCTTATAGCAGGTGTAAACCAATACCGCGCAAGCCAGCCACATGACGACGTAGAAAACCGCATGGAAGCTGCCCGCCACCGCATACCACACCGCCAATACGCCGATAAAGAACGCGCGGTCGCTCTTGCCGAAGGGCCCGTCATAACGCCGCCCGTTGCCGTGTACCTGCCCCAACACGCCGCAAAATTCGGTCATTGCCGCAAGCCAGACAAACAGGCCGATTTGTGCGCCGTCAAACGGGGCGATAAAGGCGAAAGGCAGATACAGCGCGGCATCGGCGGCAACATCGGTGATTTCGTTCAGATAACCGCCCAATGCCGACTGCTGACCGAACTCGCGCGCCAGCATACCGTCCACCGCGTTCAACGCCATGCGGACAAACAGCCACACGGGCAACAGCCAAAACAAGGCAGGAACCTGCGCGCCGAGCGACAGCAGCAGCCCGACCGCGACCGACACCGCGCAAGCCGCCAGCGTAACCTGATTGGCGGTTACCCCCTTCTGATAAAGCCGGCGCACCAGCGGGCGCAGCAGGTTTTGGAATTTGGGTTTAAGGGCGTAGATGCTCATGATTATGCCGTATGAAAAAACGAAGTGCCGCGATTATAGACGAAATCCGTTATAATCCGTCAACTTTCCCACCACGCGGTTCGCAAACCTCCCGCGTTACCAAAACTAGGATTCACCATGCAAAACCAACAAGCCTTGGTCATCTTCTCCGGCGGTCAGGATTCCACCACCTGCCTGATTCAGGCGATTCAAACCTACGGGCGCGAAAACGTCCAAGCCATCACTTTCCAATACGGGCAACGCCACGCCGTCGAGCTGGAACGCGCCCGCTGGATCGCGCAGGATTTGGGCGTCAAACAAACCGTACTCGACTTGAGCCTGATGCAGCAGATTACGCACAACGCCCTGATGGACGACACCGCCGCCATCGAAACCGCTTCAGACGGCCTGCCCAATACCTTCGTGGACGGACGCAACGCCCTGTTCCTGCTCTACGCCGCCATCTACGCCAAAGGACAAGGCATCAGGCATATCATCGCGGGCGTGTGCGAAACCGACTTCTCCGGCTATCCCGACTGCCGCGACGTGTTCGTCAAATCCATGAACGTCACCCTCAATCTGGCGATGGACTACGCCTTCCAAATCCACACCCCGCTGATGTACCTGACCAAAGCGCAAACTTGGGCGCTGGCGGACGAAATGGGCGCGCTGGACTACATCCGCGAGCAGACCCACACCTGCTACAACGGCATCGTCGGCGGCTGCCACGAATGCCCGAGCTGCGTGTTGCGCGAGCGCGGGCTGGCGGAATATTTGGAAAGCAAAAAGGCCGTCTGAAAACGTGTTCCGTCCGTAGTGGGAACGTCTGCGGCAAGAGGGCGGTCGAATAATCAGCCGAGAATATAGTGGATTAAATTTAAATCAGGACAAGGCGACGAAGCCGCAGACAGTACAGATAGTACGGCAAGGCGAGGCAACGCCGTACTGGTTTAAAGCTAATCCACTATAACTGTAAGGGCCATCATGACCGACAAAATCCATCTCTACCACCCGCTCCATACCCTGAAACCTTTTTCAGACGACATCTGGATTGCCGACGGAAAAGCCATCCGCATGAGTTTCCCGCTGGGCGTCAAAGTACCGTTCAGCACCCGCATGACCGTCGTGCGCCTGAACGACGGCGGGTTGTGGTGTCATTCGCCGGTCGAACCCGCGCCCGAACTGCTGCGGCAAATCGATGCGCTCGGCGAAGTCCGCCATCTGGTTTCGCCCAACAAAATCCACTACGCCCACATCGCCGCGTGGAAACGGCATTACCCGCAGGCGCTTGCGTGGGCAAGTTCCGGCGTGCGCGAACGGGCGGCGTCGCAGCATATTGTCGTTTGTTTCGATGCCGACCTCGGTGCCGCCGCGTCGCCGCAATGGGCGGACGATTTGGCGCAAATGCCGTTTGCGGGCAGCGCAGCGATGGAGGAAACCGTGTTTTTCCACCGCGCGAGCCGAACCCTGATACTGGCCGATTTGATTGAAAACTTCGAAACCGCCAAATTTCCCAACCGCTTTTGGGCGGGCGTGATGAAACTGACGGGTATCGCCGACCCCGACGGCAAGGCTCCCGCCGACTGGCGCGCCACCTTCAAAGACAAAACCGCCGCCCGCGCCTGCCTGAAGCAGATGCTGGACTGGCAGCCCGAAAAAATCATACTGGCGCACGGCCGCTGCTACGAAACCGGCGGCACGGACGAACTGCGCCGCGCGTTCAGATGGCTGGATTAACCAAGCTGCGGCTGTTTTGTTGAAAAATATAGTGGATTAAATTTAAATCAGGAAAGCGACGAAGCCTCAGACAGTACAGATAGTACGGCAAGGCGAGGGAACGCTGTCCTGGCTTAAAGTTAATCCACTATAAAAAGCCACAGCGGTACGCAAAACCACTATGGCTTCCCATACGACCAAAGGTCGTCTGAAAACATGATTCCGATAAGACGGAACGTTTTCAGACGACCTTTTCTGCTGCCAGCAACATTTCCACATTCCGCTCGGTCGCTTCGGCTATCTCTTCAACGGCAACACCGCGAATTTCAGCGGCGATGGCGGCGATTTGGCGGATGTTGGCGGGCGTGTTGATTTCGTTTTTCAGCATATACGGGCTGTCGGTTTCCAAGACGAAATCGGTGTCATTCAAGGTTTTGAGGGTTTCGCGTATTTTTCGTGCGTTCGGGTTGAGCAACAGCGAACCGATGCCGATTTTGAAGCCTAATTTCGTCAACATGCGCGCTTCTTCCGCGCTGCCGGAAAAGGCGTGAACGATGCCGCCTTGGGCAAAATCTGTCTGTTTGACGGCGGCGGCAATATCGGCGGTGGCTTTGAGATTATGGATAATCACGCGGCGGCGCAGGGTTTGCGCGATTTCAAGCTGGCGGCTGAAGACTTGGATTTGCCGTTCGCGCTGCGGCGGCGTTTGGGTTTTGTCGTAAAAATCCAAGCCGATTTCACCGACCCATGCCGTCGGAAGCATTTGCAATGTTTGTTTCAAACGCTGGAAATCTGGCTCGGAAACGTCGTCTGAAAACCAAGGATGGATGCCGAGCGCGATATGGATGTTGCCCCAAAGCGGGTTTTCAGACGACCTTTGCGCCAAATCCGCCACGTCCTGCCAATCCTGCGGCCGGGTCGCGGGAACGATAAACCGCCCTACCCCTGCCTCCCGCGCGGCGGTCAGGATGTGCGGCAGGTTTTCGCGCAAGGCGGGATCGGTGAGGTGGCAATGGGTGTCGGTGAGGTTCATCGATTTCACACTAATTTTAGTCTTACCAATTCTTTGTGAACATCTTCCACCCCCCAGCCTTGCGATACGGCGAGGGTCATGAGCGCGGTGGCGGTTTCGAGGTTGCATTTGCCGCCGTTGATGATGCCCGAATTGCGGAACGCGTTGCCTTGCGCGTAAACGGCGGCGGTTCTGCCTTGTCGGACTTGGCTGATGTTGAGCAGCAGTTTTCCTTGCTGCGTAAAGTCTTGGACGGCGCGGATGAAGCCTTCGTCTGCGGGTGTGTTGCCGTGTCCGTAGCTTTGCAGGATAAGGGCGTGGACGGGAAGCTGTCCGAGTCCGTCCGCAAGTTCTTGGACGGCAAAGCCGGGAATAAGCGTGCGGACGGCGATTTTTGCCTGCGGTTCGGGATAGCGGATTTTGAGGTCGTCTGAAACATCTGCCGCATCTTGGGACGGGATGCGGATATGGTGCCAGCCTTGGGTTTCGTCCCATTCGGCGATGGCGCCGAAATGCGGATTGTCGAAGCCTGCGGCGGTTTCGGTACTGACTTTGCTGCTGCCGACGGCGGGATAAAGTTTGCCGTCAAAGGCGATGACGGTCTGTTTGAGCTTGAGGCTGAAGGCGGCGACGGCGGTGGAGAGGTTGCGCGGGGCATCGCTGTTTTCGGCGGCGTAAGGCCATTGGGAACCGGTCAGGATGATGGGTTTGTCCAAGCCTTGCAGGGCGAGCGCGAGGAGGTTGGCGGTGTACGCCATGCTGTCTGTGCCGTGCAGTATCAGGATGCCGTCGCAGAAAGGCAGTTTGGCGGCGATGATGTCCAGCCAGTCGCGCCAGTGTTGCAGGGTGACGGAGGAGGAGTCAATCAAAGGATTGCAGACGTGCCACTCGAAGTCGAGGTCGTCTGAAAAGGGGGAAAGGGCTTGGCTGACCAGCGCAGTATCGGGGCGCAGGCCTTCGCTGCTTTGGGTCATGCCTATGGTTCCGCCTGTGTAGAGGACAAAGATTTTTTGTTTCATGGACATCATCGGGTCGTCTGAAAATAATGATGCGGCTTATTTAACTATATTTCGGACAGGCTGGCAATTTGGCGGCGCAGACGGTTTTCAGACGACCTTGAAATGAAAAAGCACCCCGAGGCTGCCGATATTTGATTTTCCAAGTGGATTTTTATTAACGAAGCGGGAGGTTCAAGGCGGACGCCGCAACAAGCTTAGACAATTTGTGAGGATTGCCAACGTAGAAGATACCGCTTGGGGGATAAAAAGACACGGAAACTATAGTGG
>CALDNV010000358.1:0-7546 GCA_937914605.1 uncultured Neisseria sp. | reverse complement strand
TCTTTGAGCTAAGGCGAGGCAACGCTGTACTGGTTTAAAGTTAATCCACTATATTAGTTTGTTGCAGGACTGAAGTGTTGGTTTGAATGCCAAATTGTTTCTGCCGTATCTATCTTAGTAATGAGGTCGTCTGAAAATTTTCAGACGACCTTTTTGAATGGTTTAAAGAATCAAGAGGGAAACATTCACCCTTTACAAACCCGCAAGCAAACGGCGGATTTTGCCGATGGCAAGCTCGGTTTCCAGGCCGCATTCCGTTCCTTCCGCTCCGCTGCTGAGGCAGCGGATGTCGGTGATGCCGCAGAAGTGGGCGTATCGGATGCCCAGTTCGCGGGCGAGGAAGGCTTCGGGCATTCCGGTCATGCCCAATACGTCCACACCGTCGCGGCGGTAACGTTGGATTTCGGCGCGGGTCGGCCAGCGCGGGCCTTGCAGGCAGCCGTAAACGGCTTGGGTGTATAAGGGCATTTGGTGCTGTTGCGCGTGTTCGGCAATTTTTTCGCGCAGCCCAGCGGAGTAGGGTTCGAGAAAATCGGTGTGTACGACCGGTTCTTCCTGTCCTTCAAAAAAGGTGTCCTTGCGGCCGTAGGTGTAGTCGATCAAGTCGTCGGGCAGGACGAGTGCGCCGTTTTCAAAGCGGTCGTTGATGCTGATGACGGAGGAAACGGCGACGATGTATTCCGCACCTATGGAATGTAACGCCCAGATGTTGGCGCGATAGTTGATTTCGTGCGGTGCGACGGTATGGCCGAAGCCGTGCCGCGCGAGGAAGAAAATGTCCTGACTGCCCAGTTTGCCGCTTAAGACGGGGCTGCTGGTCAGTCCGTAGGGGGTGCGGACGATTTTGCGGTCGGTGATGCTCAGTTCTGGCAGCTTGGTCAGGCTGCTGCCGCCGATGATGGCTAACATATGGTCCTTTGTGTAAATGATTTCAGGGAGTGAGTGTCGGAAAGAAAAAGGTTTGCAAAACAGCCATGATGACGGAAAACAGGATTAACACCTTCATTTTTTCCGGAAAGCTGTATCCTTCGTCTACGGGAAGCACTTCCCATAGCAACATCGATAGGAAACCGGATATAAACCAAAGTGCAAAATTGTTCAACATGGCTGTCGAAGAAAGGCTGGGAGGTCGTCTGAAAACCCATATCCGTTTTCAGACGACTCTTTTACCCTTTTATTTGTGTTTGTAAAAACGGCTGTGGAAATAAGCGTTCGCACCTTCGCGCAGCAGGACTAAGGTTACGGCGGCAAGCGGCAGGCCGGCGAGCATGCCGACGAAGCCCATGAGTTGTCCGAAAGCCATCAACGAGAAAATCACCCAGAAAGGCGACAGGCCGATGCGGTCGCCGACGATTTTTGGGGTAACGATAAAACTCTCGAGGAATTGTCCGATAGCGAACACTACCCACACCATAACCAGACCGTGCCATGTGCTAAATTGCAGCAAAGCGGCGACGGTTGCCAGCAAAAGTCCGGTAAATGCGCCCAAATACGGGATAAACACCAAAATACCGGCAATCATACCGATGGCGAAGCCCGAATCCAGTCCGACCAACATCAACCCGACCCCGTACACCAGCCCCATAATCAGCATCACCATCAACTGTCCGCGCAGGAATTCGCCCAAAACTTCATCCATATTGCTTGTGATGCGCGTATAAGTGTCGATAAAGCGACGCGGTACCAACGCGCTAATGCCGTAAGACCAGCGTTTCCAGTCCAAAAGAAAATAATACAGCAGCAACGGCAGCAAAATCAGGTTGCTCATGCCGCTGATGACGTTGCCACTCTGGCGCATCAGCGTCGGGACCCAAGCCTTGAGCGTGTTGCTCAATTCGCCCGTATGCGACTGCAACCATTTGACCACCGAAGCCTGATCGATATGCACATAATTGCCCGCCACATGATTCAGCCAAGGCAGCAGCCTGTTTTGCGTAAAATCGACGATTTGGGGAATGCGGCTGACCATATTGTTAAACTGGTTGATCAGCATAGGCACGATAATCAGCATCAGCGACAGCAGCAACAGCAAAGCGAATACCATCACCATCATGGACGCGGGACCGCGTTTAATCCGTTTTTTCTGCAACCATTCCACCAGCGGATTCAACACATAAGCCAACACTGCCGCCACAATAAACGGCGTCAGGATGTCGCCCAGCGCGTACAGCAACCAGGCAAAAGCTGCAATCACGCAGCCCATAATGATCCACGGCTTCATGCCGCGCGTTTTTTTCTGATACATAAAACCTTTCCATGTGTGTTTCAGCGGGAGCCGCCACAATCGTTTTCAGACGACCCCTGACCGTCCAGTATAACAGAATAAACGGGGTCGTCTGAAACCTCAGATTGTTTACAAAATCACCGAAAAATCCAAGCCCGCGCCTGCAAAATAAGGTAAAATACGCCCCATCGTTTTTCCGTCCCAATCACGATAAGGAACCCATTCATGAGCACTTCACTGAGCTACCGCGACGCAGGCGTCGACATTGATGCAGGCGACCAACTGGTCGAAAACATAAAACCTTTTGCCAAACGCACCATGCGTCCCGAAGTGTTGGGTGATTTGGGTGGCTTCGGCGCATTGGTCGAAATCAGCAAAAAATACAAAAATCCCGTCCTCGTCAGCGGCACCGACGGCGTAGGCACCAAGCTCAAACTCGCCTTCGATTGGGACAAACACGACACCGTCGGCATCGACCTCGTCGCCATGAGCGTCAACGACATTTTGGTTCAAGGCGCTGAGCCTTTGTTTTTCCTTGACTATTTCGCCTGCGGCAAACTCGATGTCGCCCGCGCTACTGACGTGATTAAAGGCATCGCCCAAGGCTGCGAAGAATCCGGCTGCGCCCTTATCGGCGGCGAAACCGCCGAAATGCCCGGCATGTACCCCGAAGGCGAATACGACTTGGCAGGCTTCGCCGTCGGCGTGGTCGAAAAAGAGCGCGTCATCAACGGCCGCAGCATCAAAGCAGGCGACATCGTGTTGGGTCTGGCTTCCAACGGCGCCCATTCAAACGGCTACTCCCTCGTCCGCAAAATCATCGCCCGCGACAATCCCGATTTGGATGCCGAGTTCGACAACGGCAAAACCCTGCGCGAAACCATCATCGCCCCGACCCGCCTGTATGTGAAACCTATCCTCGCCGCTTTGGAAAAATTCACCATTAAAGGCATGGCGCACATCACCGGCGGCGGCATCACTGAAAACGTGCCGCGCATCCTGCCGGAAAACACTGTCGCCCAAATTGACGCCAAAGCATGGGAATTGCCCAAGCTGTTCCAATGGTTGCAACAGGCAGGCAACGTGGAAACGCAAGAAATGTACCGCACCTTCAACTGCGGCATCGGCATGGTGGTCGTGGTTGCCGAAGAAGATGCCGACGCGGTGCAGGCGTTCTTAACCGAACAAGGCGAAACCGTTTACCGTTTGGGCGTTATCCGCGAACGCAACGGCGATGAGCATCAGACCCAAGTGGCTTAAATCACAAGCCTGAATCTAAATAAAAGGTCGTCTGAAATTAATTTCAGACGACCTTGCTGTACGGTTTGATCTTTATATGGTTTACTAAGTTTATGTGCTTTCTAGATTTTTCAATAATTGACCAGCTTCTTCCTTAGAGATTTCAGTAATATAATCGCTCTTGATAGCAAACTTAAGTAATTCTATTATCTTATGATAATCCCTCTTGTTTTTCCTATTAATTAAGAATTTTGCATAATCAAGAGCTGCATCTCCATCATTTAATTCTAATATTGCTTTATTCCACCAAAATTTAGCCTGCCTTATATTACCTAAACCGGCATAAAGTGATGCAATATTAGAACATACCCCACCACTTTTCCCTTCATATTGCCAACTTTTTCTATACCATTTAAGCGCCAAAAGTGGATTTTTTTGAATCCCATATCCAAGATCATATAAAACTGCTAAATTATTATAACAATTAACATCTCCTTGCAAAGCTCCTTTCTTCAAAAAATAAAAAGCTTTTTGATAATCTTCATTTTCAAGAAAATAACTAGCTTGTAAAAAATCATCAGTATGATAATCGTCATTACACATAGAACCCATCCTTAACATTTTATTTTTAGGGGCAGCATTATAAGAAAGAGCCCATTATCGCGTTCGATGTCAGCGATAACCTCGTTGTCACTATAAATTTCGCCAGTCGGTGTCGGGCAATCCGTTTCGGGTGATCTCTTCCTTGCTCGACACTTTCTATTGGTGTTGGACGATGAGTCAACCGTTTGCGTCGTAGTCAAAGCAGATGATGATTTGTCTGTTGGCGGTACGGATGAGGTTGTCGTCCAGGTTGTATTGGTAAACGGTTTCCTGAACCTTGTCGCCGCCGTCGCGGGCGAGGGTGTGGATTAAGCGTCCCAATATATTGCGTTCGAATTCAGTAATCCCAGTGAGGTTTGAGCTTCGAGGTCGTCTGAAAAGCAGAAAACGCATCTGCGCGTACCGCACACACTCTACGTCGGGATTTGGGGGCATGCGGACCACTAATTACCCTATATTTATATTTCTCATTATTTATTAATATACTGTAACTGATTCGACTTTGTTATTTTCAAACCAAAATATCGCTCTAATATCATCACAATCTACACTATCATATTTATCTAAAACTAAAGAATCATAACCAAAAATTTTTTTTATTTCTTCAATATCCTTGCCAATTAAATTTGTATCTTTGTAAAAAAGATTATTTTTTAGTTCCATTCCTGCAAATTGGCCATTTTTTCAAAGTAAATTAATGAGTTAATTCCATTTTCTTCAAAAATAAAAGAGTCATAAATATCTTCATTTTCTGAAAAAATATTTGCATTTAACTCATATAATATCTTCTTATAATCAGGATAAATTTTATCAAAATGCAGTTCATTAATTTTAATTGTAGGGATCCAATTCCATTTTTTTGTTTTCATCATCTTCTATTATCTTTCATGTGATATAATTCACCTGTTTCATTTATTTTCTTTGGGTGTTTTAAAAATTTTCTTAAATTTGCAGATAAAGTTATATAAAATAAATATATTTATAAAAAGGCTAATTGATCCGTAAGTAAAGTGTATTATTCTTCGATAAAAGATATTATCAGCAGTAGGATTCAGGTTTAGTCCAAAATAAGTAATAATATCTTCTTCAATAATGGACCATGGAAGCGTTATGGTAATATTAATTAATTCTAAAATCCAAGGATTTATTATGAATAATATTATATATATAAATAAGTATAAGAAAAAATATTTAAAGATTTTCATAAAATTACCGGTTTGTAGGTGTTTTTTAATGGTTTTATTAGTAGATAGTGGATTTTGGCAAGTTCAGGTCCCAACGCTTTATAGAAAAATCAGGATGAAGAATTAGGATCATGTTGGATATTTTTAGATGTATTCATAAGAGTGTCATCGCACCTTACCATACAGTTATATTTTTCTAATTCTGAATATGAGAATTGTTCCCTACATTTAGCATAGCAAATATCATGTTGTCTACAATCTATATCCAATACTTCCATTGGTTCGACATAATATCCATTATTTTCTCGAAGCTTACTGTATTATTTTTCCCCCCTTTGTCCAGTCTGGTCCACATCAATTCCCATAATATCTAAACCAATCTAATGTATCTATCTATTTCGTAGTATCCGATGCAAAAGCATAAAATTAATATCCCAAAATAACCCAATCGGATACTGACCCCAAATCGGTCTGCATCAGGTTCGTAATACCTGAAGAAGTTGTAATATAGCCTTGATTCACGGTCGGCATACTGGTTTTGCAGGCGGAAGGGTTGATAAGTGATATCCGTTACCTTGGTTTCCTCTTTCAGATGACCTTTGCTGCCTTGCTCAGGGGGGGATAATTTAACCTAAAGAATCAAGTTCGTAGTGGCTGACGAGTTTAGCTTGAATACGATAGATTTAGCGATGCAGTTTATCTCGTTCGGTGTCGGTGATAACGGGTGATTTGACTGTTTTCGTTGTAGTTGAAGTAGTAGGAGGTATGGGGAAAGGTCGTCAGGCAATTTATTTCAGACGACCTTGGTGTTTATTGGGTCTCGACCCAATCTACGGCTACTATTAGGTTATAAAGAAGATTTCAAATATAAATAAGCACGCTATTGCATCTAAAAACAAGCAAATTATAACGAATAATAATAATTGAATAGTTTGGCTTTTTGCTATCAATGATGCTAAGTATTTTGATAAAAAAATAATACTTAAACTTAAAAAGTAATAGAATAGAGTCTCTAATATTCCTGAAATATAATTGTTTATATTTCTATCATAATTATTTAGAATGAAACTAATAAGTCCTTTCAGTTCTCTGGTTAAGTACAAAATAAATAATAGGTTTAAAAATGATGAGATAAATAATTTCAACATATTATTTTATAAGGAAACACAACGTTGTTTACACAACAGGTTGAGAAAAATAAGCCTGTAAGACCTCAAAAGGTGTATCTCCTTTCAAGCTCTTCTGTGGCTTTACCGTATTATAAAAATTCATGAAGCGGCACAACTCCTTTTTCCAATGTTCCGAATCTCTAAAGGGAAATTTATCATGCCAAATTTCCATCAAGATGAGAGTACTCGATCTAACCTACAGCTTAAATCAATATTTGCAACTTTCGAGATTAACTCAAGCGACAATATCTACGCTTACTTGGCGGTTACCCATCCTTGCGAATATTACCGTAATTGCTTAATAAGACATTTATAAACTCCTCAAATCTTTCAATGTCTACAAACCAATCTCGATCCATCATATGGAATAATCTTATAGATTCTTTCTTTAAGCTTTGAAATGCAAAAACGCCCCAATTAATAGGTATATCCTGAACCGCAACCCAATTTAAATCAGTATCTGCCATAATAACTCCGTTATCACCATTATCATTTATATAGCTTACTATTCTTTTTACGTATTCTAATGAGTCATCATGTTTAAGAATCCAGTTCTCTAAAATAATATTAAAATCATAATCAAAAACATTAACTTGTTTATTAAAGCCACCTAAATCTAACAAGTCAGAAAAATATTCAAGAAACTCTGACTCCATTCCAAGCCCAAAATCAAAGAACAAAAAAGTATCATAATTTGGTATTAAAAAATTGTTGGGTAAAGAAAAATTCTGCCCAACAAAAATATCATTTATGTTTTTCATAAATATTTCCTCTTGTGGGATAGGGTCGTCTGAAAGATGAATTTGGATTTTTTCAGACGACCTTTCTGGATTGTTGGGTATTGACCAAACCTAAGCGTTTCAATACATATGTTACAAAATATGATATCAATCATTATTATAATAATAAACACTTATTGGTAGGCTAACTTTATATTTTGTTAACTCTGCCAATAATTCATTATTGAAAATTTCAAAATTGCATTGATCTAAATAGAAAGCTTCAATAAAAATTCTAAAATCATCAGCATTATTTAATCTTAATAATTGATAATTTTTTCTAAAAAAATCTACGAATTCCTGTTCATATTCACTATCCCAATATTCTTTTGAAAATTCATTTTTGTG
>CALDNV010000357.1:0-19951 GCA_937914605.1 uncultured Neisseria sp. | reverse complement strand
GATTCACTTGGTGCTTCAGCACCTTAGAGAATCGTTCTCTTTGAGCTAAGGCGAGACAACGCCGTACTGGTTTAAATTTAATCCACTATACTTAACTTTAAATCCAGCGTGTCATCAAATTCCGTCATTCCCGCGCAGGCGGGAATCCATCGTCAAACCTGATAAACCTTGATTTGAAAAACAGTTTCTGAATTTCAAAAATGGATTCCCGCCTGCGCGGGAATGACGGCAACTGGTAAGTTGCGTGTTGAAAATAAAATTATTCAGCTATATTTCTGAACGAATCCATGTTCAATCGGACAACTGCCGCTTCAAAAACCAATCTCCGAACGGCCAGTCCACGCTGTCGAGCAGGTTTTTGGTAATCAGCCCCAGCTCGGTATCGCCTTCAATTTGCAGTTTGCGGTTGAAAAACAAAGTATCGGGGTCTTCCTCGCGCATCATCATGCGCATAAAGTCGATGCCGTTGGCGGCAAGGCGCAAATCGGGCGTGCCGAAGAAGTCCGCATCGATAAATTTTTCGGCATTGGCGGTGAAACGCACCTTGATGCCCGCGTCCAATACGTCGATTTCGAATTTTTTGCCGTCAAACAGGCTCATGTCGGCGGGCAGCAATCCGCGTTTGAGCATGGTGTTGAGGGCAAAAACCAAAGCGAAACGCGGCGGCCTGCTCGGCAGTTTGCCGCCAATTTTTCCCGCCCATGCGGGCAATACGATTTCAGGCAACGCCATAATATTCCTCCTTCACGGCTTCGATACCCGGCTGGCCGTGCCAATAGCCGTCCACCAGCGTGCCGGTGGTCAGTCTTTCCAATTCGGGCAGCGCATCCGCCAGGGCGGTTTTGCCGTCCAATACATCGCGGTGGATACGGACGATTTCCGCCATGCCGTGCATTTGCGGCGACAGGCGCAGCATGTTCACGCCGATTTGCCGCAAATCCTCATGGTGCGGCAGCAGGTTTTGGCAGCCGTAAGACATGGTTTGGATGCCGTTGATGGTTAAAAACGGCTTGCCCTCGCGGGTATTCATGTCCATGCCTTGCTCGTAATCCAAGCAGCGGAATTCGCAGCCGTCTTTGTTCAGGTTGTAATGACGCGCGGTAAAGCAGCGCGATGAATAAGCAAGCGGCATTTTGCCCCAAGCAAACAATTCCGTTTCGATGTCGTCTGAAGCCTTGATGATTTCAGCAACTTTGTCGCGGCTCAACTCAGACGGCGCAATCCAGCGGTATGCGCCCAGTTTTTGGAATAGCGCCAGCGTGCTTTCGTTGTAAATGTTCAGGCTGGCGCCGGCGACAAACGGAATGCCGTGTTCGCGCGCCAGTTTGACCGCGCCCATGTCGTTGGCTTCGACTTTGAATTTGTCCTGTTCTGTGATTTTGCGCAGGCGTTTCAAATCGGATTCGCTTTCCAGCAGCACCTGCGATGACAAAATAATTTCCTTCCCGCTTTCCGCCAAATCTTCCGCCAAGCTGACCCAGTCGGCAAAACGCATTTTCTGTCGGCGCGAACACACCACTTCGCCCAGATAAATGGTATCCACCGGCGCATCCAGCATGGCGGCGTAAAATTCCAGCAGCGCTTCCTTCTGCCAGAAAAACAAAACCGGCCCCAGCGATAGTTTCATCGGATTCATTTTCCCTCCCCCTTATTTCCACGGACGGCTGTATGCGCCCAAGGTCGTCTGATGCCCTTCCGAAACCTTGCTCAGCGCATTATTCCACACCGGATTGACTTTGAAATGCGCCAGATCGGCAGCGGCCGCGTCCAAAGCCTGCCGCAGCGATTTGGTTACCTGCGCCGTGTACATCGGGCTGCGCTGGCGGCCTTCGATTTTGATGGCGGATACACCGATTTTGATGAGTTCAGGCAACATTTCCAAAACATTCAGGCTGGTCGGTTCTTCCAGCGCGTAATAGGTTTCGTCGTTTACCTCGAAACGACCTTTGCACAGGGTCGGATAGCCTGCCGGTTCGTCCGGTTTGTATTGGTCGATTAATACTTGGTTCAGCCGCACGTTCATACGGTCGGGCAGCTGCTCCCAGCGCACCGCCTTCGCCGGTGAACACACGCCCTGCATATTCGGCGATTCGCCCGTCGCATAGCTCGACAAAATGCAGCGGCCTTCCACCATGACGCACAGGCTGCCGAAACCGAACACTTCGATTTCCACATCCGTATTGTCAATCACATGCTTGACCTGATCGACCGTCAAAACGCGCGGCAGCACGGCACGGCGGATGCCGAATAGCTCCTTCATCATATTGATGGCTTCATAATTGGTCGCCGAACCCTGCACCGACATGTGCAGCCTCAAATTAGGATGACGCTCGGCGGCATAAGCCATAATCGCAGGGTCGGCGACGATTATCGCGTCCGCCCCCAGTTGCACCGCCGTATCGACAGCCCGATGCCACCGCTCGATTTGCCCCGCCTGGGCAAAAGTATTGATAGCCATCAACACATTGCGGCCACGCGCATGAGCATAAGCCACCCCTTCCTGCGCCGATTTCATATCGAAATTCAGCCCCGGGAAATTGCGCGCATTCGTCGCATCTTTCAGCCCCATATAAACCGTGTCCGCGCCATTGTCCACCGCCGTCTTTAAAGCGGGCAGATTACCGGCGGGACAAACCAACTCAGGGATTTTCGGCATTTTGCGTTCCTCGACTCTTGTAGTTTGTTATTCGAAAATCAATATCTAGTATGATTTCGGGTATTTTAGAGATTTGGACACAAGATATTATGATTTAAATCAATTGTGAAATCAGGTTTGGATAACGTATGTTTTAGTTAACATAATTTAACTATGTTAAATATCAAGCTAATCAGCGGGTTATCTTTTCCAATTTGATAATATGAGATTAGTTATTATCTATTAAATTTATAGATTTTTACAATAAAAGGTCGTCTGAAACAGGTTTCAGACGACCTTTTATGTACTCAAAGCAAATAAACGCACCTAGGGCTAAAATTATTCATTCGCAGCCCCAAACTGCCTATCTCCTCCATTCACTCCAACAGTCCATAATGGTACGCGGATGATTTTGAACCAGTTGTTTATAAAAAATAGCGAATCCGTCGGCTTTGGGATAAAAATGATAAGCAACTTGACTTCCATCCGCTCTAAACTCCAACCGCCAAACATGAGTACCGAAAAGGGCCATCATCGTCCTACTCAAATAAATCAAATCTTGAAGAGGATGACGTGCTTTGATTTCACTGCCTTCACAAATGAAAATCTCGTTTTTGCCAAAATAAATCCGTTCGTTATCCAATAAATTACCGAGACTGATGCAGATGAGCGGTTCGTTTTCCCAAATGATTTCAGGCGCTGGCCGTACTCTGCGGGCAATCAGGATGAAAATGAAGCATCCGACTAAAAATATAAAAATGTATGCCATAGCTGATAAACTGAATAAATGATGATGAAACGCGGATAATCATATGGCAAATTTGCGTATTGGGAAACTCATTATCAATATCTTAATATTGTCTTGAGTAATCAGCCTTGCCGACAAATTTCTTTTAATGAGCCAAATAAATAAAAATAAGAATTGATTGCATTTGTATTTTGAACTAAGATAGCCCATATTTCACACCTCGTCTGAAACGACCATGCGCTACCATTTCCCGATTTCCGTCGATATGTACGACTTTTTGACCACAGGCCGATTTGATTATCTGGAGATCGGACAGACGGCGGAGATGATCCTGCAAATGTTCCCTGCGCCCGAATGCGTACCCAAAGGGCTTTTGGTAAAAAAGGGGTGGAACATTTGGCTCTACGGTGATATCGAATTGCATTTTTCAGACGACCGCCTGACTCAAATCCGGGCGGACTTCCAACCCGGTACCTCGCTGAACGGTGGGCGTTGGTTGAGCTTAAATCCTTGGTTTTTCAGGCACGCGGACAAGCTTGATTTGTATTCCGCCATTGCCAAACTTGTGCAACACCATATCGACTTCATCAAAATCGATACGCCTTCCGCCCTGATTTTGCGTTTGCAAAGCGGCGTAGAGCTGATGTTTGAAAAGTGCAATGGGCAGCGTCTGTTCGCTTTTTGCAAACAAAAAACCACCCTCCCCCAATGGGCACATGAAACGGCGTAGATTCGAGCCATCGAGCAAATCTGCAAAGTCTGCTTGCTTTCTCTGATAAAAGGTCGTCTGAAAACCAAATGCCCTTTCAGACGACCTTCCTCTATCGTTTTCCGCTAAAATACCCGTCTCTTTTTTCTTCACAACCATCTTCAATGTCCCAGCGCAAAATCATCCATATCGACATGGACGCGTTCTACGCATCGGTAGAACTGCGCGAGCAGCCGCATTTGAAAGGGCTGCCCGTGGTTGTCGCGTGGGAAGGCGCGCGTTCGGTGATTTGCGCCGCATCGTATGAGGCGCGGCAGTTTGGGCTGCATTCCGCGATGTCGGTGGCGACGGCGAAAAGGCTGTGTCCGCAAGCGGTGTATGTGCCGCCGCATTTCGATTTGTACCGTCAGGTTTCCGCGCAGATTCACGCCGTATTCAGGCGTTATACCGACTTGATCGAACCCTTGTCGCTGGACGAAGCCTATCTTGATGTGACCCACAATTTCAAAAACATCCCCTACGCCAGCGAAGTTGCCAAAGAAATCCGCGCCGCCATTTTTGCGGAAACCGGTCTGACTGCCTCCGCAGGCATTGCGCCGAACAAATTTCTAGCGAAAATCGCGTCGGACTGGCGCAAGCCGAACGGGCAATTCGTCCTGCCGCCACACAAAGTCATGGCTTTTTTGGAAACCCTGCCTTTGGGCAAAATTCCCGGCGTGGGCAAGGTAACGTTGAAAAAAATGCAGTCGCTGGGCATGCAGACGGCAGGCGATTTGCGCCGTTTCGAGCGCGGCGAACTGTTAAACCATTTCGGACGCTACGGCTACCGCCTCTATGATTTGGCACGCGGTACGGACGAACGCCCCGTCAAAGCCGAACGCGAACGCCTCCAAATCTCCACCGAAATCACCCTGCCCGAAGACCTGTCGCTCGAACAGGCGGCAGGACACTTGCCCCACCTTGCTGAAGACCTGTGGCGGCAAATCGCACGCAAAAATGTCGAAGCCAAAGGCGTAACCCTCAAGCTGAAAACCCACGATTTCCGCATCATCACCCGCTCCCTGACCTACTCTTCCGTCCTGCCCGACACCGACGCCCTGCTTTGCGCCGCGCAGACCCTGATGCAGCGCGTGCCGCCCCAGCGCGAAGACGCCTTCCGCCTGATCGGCATAGGCGTGAACCACCTCGTGCCGAAAGACCAGCAGCAATCGCTTTGGTTATAAAGAAATAGAAAAGCATTCTTTCCCCTTCACGCAAGACCGCCCGACAATAATGTTCCGTACAAACTTTCAGACGACCCCTTTGCCGCAAGAGGGGTCGTCTGAAAACAAAAACCAAGGAACAAGCCAACCATGTCCCTCTTCCGCCCCCAGCTTTGGCGCATCCCGACGACAGGCGAAGCCGAACGGCGCCGGCTGCCCGAGTTGACCGCCACGCTCGAAACCCGCCTCAAACACATCGCCCGCCGTTATCCGCAAGCCGTCTTCGCCTCCAGCCTTGCCGTCGAAGACATGATCATTACCGACGCCATCTGCCGCCTGAAACTCCCCCTGCGCATCATCACCCTCGACACAGGCAAGCTCAATCCCGAAACCGCCGCCCTGATTACCGCCGTCAACGTCCGCTACCAAACCGAGCTGGAAGTTTTCCACCCCGACCCCGAAAGCGCGCGACAGTTTGAGCAGGAATTCGGCGCAACCGCTATGTACGACAGCGTCGAGCTGCGCCGCCGTTGCTGCCACATCCGCAAAATCGAGCCGCTCAACCGCGCCCTGAAAAACGCCCCTGCCTGGCTGACCGGACAACGCCGCAGCCAATCGGCAACCCGCAGCGAATTGGATTTTGAAGAAACCGACCACAGCCGCAACATCGCCAAGTTCAACCCCATTTTCGACTGGGAAGAAAACGATGTCTGGGCATACGCGCAAGCCTACGACATCCCGCTCAACGCCTTGTATTTCCAAGGCTACCCGAGCATAGGCTGCGAACCCTGCACCCGCCCCGTCAAAGCAGACGAAGACATCCGCGCCGGACGCTGGTGGTGGGAAAGCAAGGACAGCAAAGAATGCGGGCTGCACAAATAAACCTTGGCAGGCATGACAGAAAGGTCGTCTGAAAAACCAAATTCAGGTTTTCAGACGACCTTTTTCATAGGGCGGTTTTCCTTTAATTTTTCTCGCGCGCCAATCAGCGTTTTTCTATTGCAAATTATTATCCATTCCTAAAACGACAATATCGTTTTTTAAAAAATGAATTCGCTTTAACTTCATAGCCTTAAATTAATTAGCAAAAGAAGACTTGACCTGATGATTTAATATAGCTATGGTTCAATAAAAAATAACAATATTCTATACACGCACCGCAATGCTTTTCCCCTCCTCCTTACAGAAAGGATATTGCAATGCCCTGCTTGAACCTCACGCTGCCACGCCTGACTGTCTTCCTGCTGTCCACCTTTGCAGCATTCTCCGCCGCCGCACATGGAAACCACACCCATTGGGGCTACACCGGACACGACTCCCCCGAAAGCTGGGGCAATCTGTCTGAAGAGTTCCGTTTGTGTTCCACAGGCAAAAACCAATCCCCCGTCAACATCACCGAAACCGTCTCCGGCAAACTGCCTGCCATCAAAGTCAATTACAAACCGAGCACGGTTAACGTGGAAAACAACGGCCATACCATCCAAGTCAACTACCCCGAAGGCGGCAATACCCTGACCGTGAACGGCCGCACCTACACCCTGAAACAATTCCATTTCCATGTACCCAGTGAAAACCAAATCAAAGGCCGCACCTTCCCGATGGAAGCCCACTTCGTCCACCTAGACGAAAACCGCCAGCCTTTGGTATTGGCAGTATTGTACGAAGCCGGCAAAACCAACGACCGCCTCGCGCCTATATGGAACGTGATGCCGATGAAAGAAGGAAAGGTAAACCTCGACAAAGCCTTCGACGCCGGCACCCTGCTGCCGAAACGGCTGAATTACTACCGCTTTGCCGGTTCGCTGACCACACCACCATGCAGCGAAGGCGTATCGTGGCTGGTATTGAAAACCTACGATCACATCGATCAGGCGCAGGCAGAAAAACTCACCCGCGCCATCGGTTCGCACAACAGCCGCCCCGTCCAGCCGCTTAACGCACGCGTTGTCATCGAATAAACAGTAAAGCCGTAAACAAAAAGGTCGTCTGAAAAACCAAATTTAGGTTTCAGACGACCTTTTTACATGATGGTCTAAGGTTTCAGAACACCGAATCCACCGTATATCCGAAGGAAGAATCGTAATGCAGCATCAATCATCAGGATGAAACCTTGCCGCTTCGCGTTCTTTCATAGCAGTTTCCTTATCCTTCAATTTTGCCCCCAAACCCAAGCGTTTTTCATATTCCGATTGCGGTGTGCCGTCCTCCTGCATACCAAATGCGCTGGCATTTACCCAAAGCGCAAGGACGGCAACTACGAAAGCAAAAAATCCTACGATATACCAAAACATTTCTTTTCCTATCATGGGTCAACAAACGGGAAGAAGACAGATTTCCCGTTTGACCGGCAGCTTGCTGCGGTTTGTGAAGGCAAAAATGTATCACAAATCCGGTCCGGTATAAATTGCCGATTTGCCCCGCCATACTTCGTGTAAACCTTATCTTAATCTAATGCTTTTACCAATCAGACGGTTATATAGTGGATTAACTTTAAATCAGGACAAGGCGACGAAGCCGCAGACAGTACAGATAGTACGGCAAGGCGAGGCAACGCCGTACTGGTTTAAAGTTAATCCACTATACAAACAAAAGCCGGTCTTTCCTCTCAGAGGTCGTCTGAAAACCCATATCTGCATTTCAGACGACCTAACGTCGGCATCCGAAAGCCTAACGGAACAAATCCAATGCCTTGACGAAAACCATCACCACGCCGTAAGCCAGCGGGACGCCGACCAACGTCCAACGCCACCAAACCGAAAAACCGCCTGCCGCAACTTTTTCCTGCAACAAGTAGGCATCAGAAACGGCGGTTTCGTCATCGGGATTGCCGCTGTGCGCCGCCGTTTTGATGTCGGTTTCATGGTGTTTTTCATGAACCGATCTGACGGCAAGGTTGCACAGCAAACCGACAATCAACAATCCCGCCATGATATACATGGTAACGCCGTATGCCTGCGCAGCGGGAACACCGCTGTCGATTTGGCTTTGGCGGATGTAGTTCACCAAAACCGGACCGATCACGGCAGCAGTTGACCACGCCAGCAAAATACGTCCGTGAATCGCGCCGACCTGATAAGTGCCGAACAAGTCTTTCAAATAAGCCGGAATCGCGGCAAAACCGCCGCCATACATGGAAATGATGACGCAGAATCCAATAATAAACAAAGCCTTGTTTCCACTTTCGCCAATGGACGGAACGGCAAAATACAGCAGCGAACCGAGTACGAAAAAGATGGTGTAGGTATTTTTACGTCCGAGTTTGTCGGAAACGCTGGACCATAAAAACCGCCCGCCCATATTGAACAAACTCAAAAGACTGACGAAACCTGCCGCCGCTCCCGCGCCGATTGCCGCTTGTTTGCCGACCGACGCCTCTGAAAACAGCTCCTGAATCATGACCGAAGCCTGCCCCAAAACGCCGATACCGGCAGTCACGTTCAGGCACAACACCCAAAACAACAGCCAAAATTGCGGCGTTTTCATCGCTTGGGAAACATTAACATGATTGGTGCTGACCAGCTTGTTTTTCACTTTCGGCGCGACATAGCCTTCAGGTTTCCAACCCTCCGCCGGCACGCGGATGGTGAAGGCGCCGAACATCATCAACACAAGGTAAAACAGCCCCAAAACGACAAAAGTCGGGGCGACGCCGACCGACACGTCGTCTGAAAACGCATTCATCAATGATACGGACAACGGCGAAGCAAGCATCGCACCGCCGCCGAACCCCATAATCGCCAAACCCGTCGCCATGCCCGGTTTGTCGGGAAACCACTTCATCAAAGTGGACACAGGGCCGATATAGCCCAACCCCAAGCCGATGCCGCCGATCACGCCGTTGCCCAAATAGAGGAGAAACAGATTATGCGTACTGACGCCGAGTGCCGACACAAAAAAGCCCAAGCTGAAACAGCACGCCGCGACAAACATCGCCTTGCGCGGGCCGACACGCTCCATCCAAGTGCCGAACAAAGCAGCAGACGCGCCCAACATAGCCAGCGCGATACTGAAAATCCAGCCCACAGTCGTCAGCTTCCAATCTCCGGCTGCCGATTCGGTAATGCCGATAAGCTTGGTCAGCGGCGCGTTAAACACGGAATACGCATAAATCTGCCCGATGGCAAGATGCACCGCCAAAGCGGCAGGCGGCACCAGCCAACGGTTGAAACCCGGCTTGGCAATCGTCGCCTCACGGTCTAAAAATTTCATAAAAGCCTCTTGATGTCGAATGAAAAACAGCGTTCTCCGCGAGGAAAACGCCTTAAATTGTTGACAATATTGTACCACGCTTCCGCATGGGCTTTACTCCGCTTAACATGAGTTTTTTGAGTAAGAAAGAGAAAAATCATTCATAAACGACGATATTTAAAGATGGTTTGATGATATCCGTATCTCAGAGATAAAAGGTCGTCTGAAAATTGGTTTTCAGACGACCTTTTATGTTGAATGACAGAATAAGCGGCAATGGCTTCGAAAGAGAACTGATGAAATAGTAATATTCAGCTGTTAGACGTTGTCTTAGTATCAAAATATCTATAAGGGTAAGAAGAGAATAAATTATCATGTATCGAATTTACCGTATCTTCAAATTGTTTTTGGCTGATTTCGTCTATTATGCCATTATTTAAATCAAGATATCTCTCTAACTCACGGTATAAAAGGGATAATTGTAGAAATTCTAAAAAATTTATTCTCAAACTCATGAAATTATCTATTTGATAATCCCCTGAATCATGATCATAAAAGAAGATTGAGCCATCCAGTTTATTTATGAACCAACCATTTCCTTGTCCTGAATAGCCAATCATCCAGAATACCTTACTACATTCAGAATAATTATTTTCTAAATATCTATTTTCATTTAAGGAATCTTCATATCCATATATGATTACATCAGGAGTAATTTCCATACCTTTAAATCGAACCAAAAATGATAAATATGACTCGTTTAAGTTAGGCAATTTCCCTAAATTAGTGACAATATTCGCCCGAATTTCAAAATTACTAAAAATGTCTCTATCTGTTTTTAGGCTAAACATAAATATTTCTTCTTTACCTAATTGTTATTGAAATAAATTATAGGGATACATATTAACCAATCGACCTTTTACGGTTCACCAAATTTTATTGCTGGATTTCAAATATCGGTTGTCGTCAAAAGTATTAATCCATTGCGGTCTGAGTGCGATAAAAATGGCGGTAGTGATGCCGCTGAGGAAGGCTTCCGCCCAGGCGATCAGGATGAAAATAGGAAAGGCGGTGGTCCAAAGTACGGAGGTTGGGAAGGCATGGCTGATATCCAAAATGCTGACCAGTACCAGTCCGGTCAGCATCATGCCTACGGCGGATGCGATGAAGCCGTTGACAAAAATGAAGATAAAAATATTCGCGGGAAGACGGTTGACCAAGCGGTAAGAGAGCTGATTAACAATGAGCGGCGGTAAGAGCAAGGCGAGGGCGTTGACGGGATAGGCGTATCCGTCGCCGCCGTTGAACAATAAAAGATAAGGAAGAAGCAAAGCCGAACCCAGCCATAATGCAGCGGGTGCGCCAATCATTAGGGCAACCAAATTCATGGCAAGCAGGTGGTAGCTCATTTGCGCGAGCTGCCCTTCGTCAGTCATTGCATTCAGGCACCATGCGGTCGTCAGTATCAGGGCGGAGAGGATGGAGGCGGAATGGTGTTTCTGCATGGATCGCCATGCCGGACGCGCGCAAGCGAAAAGCAGAATGGACAACAGCAGCCAAGCGGCGATTAAAATCGAACTGGAAAACCATGCGGCTTGAAAATTCATACGAAACCAGACCGAGGGTAAATATTCAGACGACCTGCATTATACCCCGCAGACGAAATTCGCTGCGGACTTGTTTTGTTTAGTGCTGAAACACGCTAAAATAACGACCTTTGCCGTTTATTTCAAGGGAAACAGCGAATGTTTTGGACAGTGCTGATTATCATTTTATTGTGTGCCATTTGCGGCGTATTTTGGCTGCACAGAAAACAAGAACGTGAGTGGCAGCACGAATTGGCGCGCTTAGAGCGCGGCATGCAAGAGGGCAAATATATTCCTAACGGTCAGGATGCTGATTCTCCACATCAATTTTCAGAAGATGCCAAAGCGGCATACGGAAAAACCATCGCACGCCTGCGCCTGATGGCGGCGCGTTACACTCCGCAGCAGGAGCAATTATCCGAGCAACCGGCAAACACTGAAAACGAAGCATCTGAAACCGGTATGGAAGACATAGCGGATTTCTTCGAAAGCCAAGAAGCAAAACACGAATATCATCAAGATGCCGATATTGAAAGGTCGTCTGAAAATCCGTCGGCAGAACAAGTCCCCCAAGCCGAGCCGCCTCAACAACACGCAGCCGAAAGGAAAGATACGCCGTATATCGTTCCTTTTGTCGAAACCGAAGAGCCTGAATATATTCCCCGTATCGTTAAAGACGAAGGCTTTGAAGAAATCACTTTGGAAGAGGCAACCCGTTCGCTCAATGAAGCGGCGTTACAGGAATGGGAAGAGCAGCAGACCGTCAACCACCATCCTGCAGGCGACCGAAATAACGATGACGGGGAAATCCAACTCATCCGCGCATCGGTGACACCGATGAAAGGTTTGCAGATTATCGATTTCAACGATCCCGTACTGCGCCGGACCCGCGAGCGCGTCATGGCGGGCGTCAATGGCATCCAAATCCCCAAAGCCAGTGCGCCACATATCGAAACCGTGCAAACCGCATTGCGCACGGCCGAGCGCGAAGCCATTTTGCCTGTCGTTGACAATCTGGATAGCCGTGCAGAGATTGATGTGACGGACATTCGGAACACATTGGCTCGAAGTACGGCAGCACGCCAGCGCCTTGCCGCCGCTGTTGCGCCTGTGCGCGATTTCCAGCCGCAAATCATTCAAAACGACGAAATTTTGGCAAACCTGATTCCTGCAAGCCGCCGACGGACGGTTCGCCATGCTGAAGCGGCGGCGGAAAAACTGGCGCGCAAGCAGCAATCTGCTGCCGCGCAGGTGAAATTGTCGGAAGAAGCCGATCTGCGACCTGAGCAAACGGTCGAGCGTTCCGTTACACGCAAACCGCTGTTCCCGCCTAAAACGCTTCGCACCGAACCTGTCGCTCCGTCAAAAGAAAAAGCAGTCTATATTTCAAGACAGCCCGCCCCTACCGCAACCGTAGTCGAGCCGCCCGAAGTACCGACCGTTACCCCGACGCCAATCGATATCCCGACGCCACCAAGCTTTACGCCGCCACCTGTTGCGCCGGAAATCGTCGATCCTCCGGTAGCGCGCCCCGCTTGGGAAATCCCTGCTTTCCATTCTGAAGTCAATGCGCATGTCAGCGATAATCCTGTCCGCTCGATTCATGATTACTTAATCAGTGAATCCGAAACGGAGGATGAAGTCGCAGGCGGAAATGTACAGAGAAATGCTGAAACCGAATCCGCCCATACGGAAGATACGGAAATTTCTGCCTTTGAACATCATCAGCCGATACATCATGCCGATCTTGCGACGGGTTATGCTGCCGATGATGCTGATGCAGATTCAGAAGAAGAGACCGGGGCGTTTCACAATTTTTCAGACGACCTGAAGTACCCACTGCCAACCACAGACTTGCTCCTTCCGCCCCAATTCGACCCTGCCGCTACACAAACCGAAGAAGAATTGTTAAACAACAGCATCACCATCGAAGAAAAGCTGGCGGAATTTAAGGTTAAAGTCAAAGTCGTGGACTCTTATTCCGGTCCGGTGATTACGCGTTACGAAATCGAACCTGATGTCGGCGTGCGCGGCAATTCGGTTATAAACCTTGAAAAAGACCTTGCCCGTTCGCTCGGTGTTGCCTCTATCCGCGTCGTCGAAACCATACCCGGCAAAACCTGCATGGGCTTGGAGCTGCCGAACCCGAAACGCCAAATGATACGCCTGAGCGAAATCTTCAATTCGCCCGCGTTTGCCGAATCCAAATCCAAGCTGACGCTCGCGCTCGGTCAGGACATTACCGGTCAGCCCGTCGTTACCGACTTGGGCAAAGCACCGCATTTGCTGGTTGCCGGTACGACCGGTTCGGGTAAATCGGTCGGCGTTAATGCCATGATTTTATCTATGCTCTTCAAAGCGACGCCTGAAGACGTGCGCATGATTATGATTGACCCGAAAATGCTGGAATTGAGCATTTACGAAGGCATTCCGCACCTGCTCGCGCCCGTCGTTACCGATATGAAGCTGGCGGCCAATGCGCTCAACTGGTGCGTCAACGAAATGGAAAAACGCTATCGTCTAATGAGTCATGTAGGCGTGCGCAACCTTGCAGGCTTCAATCAAAAAATCATGGAAGCTGCCGCACAAGGCATGAAAATTGCCAACCCGTTCAGCCTGACGCCCGACAATCCCGAACCTTTGGAAAAACTGCCGTTTATCGTAGTCGTGGTTGACGAATTTGCCGACTTGATGATGACAGCAGGCAAGAAAATCGAAGAACTGATTGCCCGCCTTGCCCAAAAAGCCCGCGCAGCAGGCATCCATTTGATTCTTGCCACGCAACGCCCCAGCGTCGATGTCATCACAGGTCTGATTAAAGCCAACATCCCGACACGCATCGCTTTCCAAGTGTCCAGCAAAATCGACAGCCGTACGATTCTCGATCAAATGGGCGCGGAAAACCTGCTCGGACAAGGCGATATGCTGTTCCTACCGCCCGGTATAGGTTATCCGCAACGCGTCCACGGTGCATTCGCTTCAGACGACGAAGTACACCGCGTAGTCGAATATCTGAAACAATTCGGCGAGCCGGATTACATCGACGATATTCTGATGAGTGGCACAACCGACGATCTGCCGGGTATCAGCCGCAGCAGCGACAGCGAAGTTGATCCGATGTATGACGAAGCCGTCTCCGTCGTTCTGAAAACGCGCAAAGCCAGCATCTCGGGCATCCAACGCCAATTACGCATCGGCTACAACCGCGCAGCCCGCCTGATTGACCAAATGGAAGCAGACGGCATTGTTTCACCTGCCGAAACCAACGGCAACCGTACCGTTTTGGCACAAAGCAGCGAACATTTGGACTAAAGCCACACCAGAGCAGGGAAAAAGCCGATTGCCGTTGCAGTTTCCCCTGATTTTGGTACAATACCGCCATTCATTCTTACAGACAAGCCGCCGAGATTTAGGCGGCTTGTATTTTTATTTTCATTTTGCGGATTTTATAGTGGATTAAGTTTAAACCAGTACTGTGCTGTACTGTCTTCGGGCTTCGTCGCCTTGTCCTGATTTAAACTTAATCCACTATATTTACCGTGTTTTTTACCAGGCAAAAGCAGTCCAAACGCTTTTGCGGAGACGACAAACCATGCAAAAAATTCCATTGACCGTACGCGGCGCAGAATTACTCAAACAAGAATTGCAACGCCTCAAAAGCGTCGCCCGTCCCGAAATCATCGAAGCCATCGCCGAAGCCCGTTCGCACGGCGACTTGTCCGAAAATGCCGAATACGAAGCCGCCAAAGAAAAACAAGGCTTTATCGAAGGACGTATTTCCGAGTTGGAACACAAATTGTCCATGGCACACATCATCAACCCTGCCGAAATCCACGCAGAAGGCAAAATCGTCTTCGGTACGACTGTAACGCTGGAAGATTTGGAAACCGAAGAACACGTTACCTATCAAATCGTCGGCGAAGACGAAGCAGACATCAAAGAAGGCAAAATCTACGTCGGCTCCCCCATTGCCCGCGCCCTAATCGGCAAAGAGGAAGGCGATGTCGCCGAAGTACAAGCCCCCGGCGGCGTACGCGAATACGACATTATTTCGGTTCAATATATCTGATTGCCACGAATTGCCTTGATATAAAGAGAACAGAGGTCGTCTGAAAACCAAGAAAAATGGTTTTCAGACGACCCTTCTTACAGTATTCTCCTTGAACTAAGCCATACAAGCAAAAACAGCCGATACTTTCCCGTATCGGCTGTTTCGTTTACTGCTTCATTCATATCAAACTAATTGGTGTTTAGGCAGCTCTTTCAAAGTCAGCGGCTCGATGTACCAGATATCGCGGCAGTAGTCGGCGATGGATCGGTCGGACGAGAAGAAGCCCATATTGGCGATGTTAATCAATGCGGATTTTCGCCATGCGGCAACATTGCGGTAGTGTTCGTCCGCTTTGTATTGCGTGTCGATGTAGCTGCGGAAATCCGCCATCAGTTGATAGAAATCGCCGTAAGGTTGCAGGACGTCGTTGTAGCGGTTCGGCTCTTCGGGGGAGAACGTGCCGCTGCTGATTTGGTTGACGACGCGGCGCAGGTCGTGATCGCGTTCGATGTAGCCCAGCGGGTCGTAGCCGTTGCGGCGAAGTTCTTCCACTTGTTCAACGGTGTTGCCGAAGATAAAGCAGTTGTCCGCGCCGACTTTTTCCAGAATTTCAACGTTCGCGCCGTCCAGCGTACCCATGCAGAGCGCGCCGTTGAGGGCGAACTTCATGTTGCTGGTGCCGGATGCCTCCGTACCTGCCAATGAGATTTGTTCGTGCAAATCGGCGGCGGGGATGATGATTTGGGCGAGGCTGACGCTGTAATTCGGGATATAGACGACTTTAATCAGGTCGCGGATGCGTTCGTCGTTGTTGATGGTTTTCGCTACGTCGTTAATCAGGCGGATGATTTTTTTCGCCATGTAGTAGGCGGATGCGGCTTTACCGGCAAAGATGAAGACGCGCGGCTGCCAGTCGAAATCCGGGTTTTCCAGGATTTTGTTGTAGCGGTCGACGATGTGCATCACATTCAACGCCTGGCGTTTGTATTCGTGGATGCGTTTGATTTGGATGTCAAACAGCGCATCCGTGTTAACCTTGATGCCCAATTCGGTTTCGATGTATTTAGCGAGGCGTTCTTTGGCGGCTTTTTTCACTGTGCCAAATTCTGCCTGCACGCTTGCATCGTCAACTTTTTCGTTGAGCTTGGTCAGATTGTCCAAATGCAGGCGCCAGTCTTGTTCGCCCAAGTGTTTGTCGAGGAAACGGGTCAGCTCGGGGTTGGCGATGTTGATCCAGCGGCGCGGGGTTACGCCGTTGGTTACGTTGGTGAAGCGTTCGGGGAACACTTTGGCAAAGTCGGCGAAGATGGAAGTGGTCATCAGATCGGAGTGGATTTTCGCCACGCCGTTGACTTTGTGCGAACCGATGACTGCCAGCCATGCCATGCGGACACGGCGACCGTTGTTCTCATCGATGATGGACACGCGGCGGACGAAGTCGTCGTCAAAGTTGCCGATGGCACGCAGGGCGTTCAGGAAGTAGGCGTTGATTTCAAAGATGATGTCCAAATGGCGCGGCAGCAGGCGTCCCATCAAATCGACCGGCCAAGTTTCCAAGGCTTCACTCATCAGGGTGTGGTTGGTGTAAGAGAAAATCTTGCAGCACATATTCCATGCTTCGGTCCACGCGATGCCTTCTTCGTCGATCAGGATGCGCATCAGCTCGGGAATCGCCAGCACGGGGTGGGTATCGTTCAAGTGGATGGCGACTTTGTCGGCAAGGTTTTTGATGCTGGGGAAACGGCATTTGTGGCGCGCCACGATGTCTTGTACGGATGCGGAAACCAGGAAATATTCCTGTTTCAGGCGCAGTTCGCGGCCGCTGTCGGTGGAGTCGTTCGGATAGAGGACGCGCGAGATGTTTTCATCACTGTTTTGCGCACGGACGGCGGAAGCGTAATCACCGCGGTTGAAGTCTGCCAAGTCGAAGCGGTTACCGGCGTGAGCCGTCCACAGGCGCAACGGGTTGGCGACGTCGCCGCCGTAGCCCGGGATGATTTCATCGTATGCCATCGCGGAAATTTCTTCGCTCGGATGCCATTCTTTTTTGTCACCCATATTGATGACCTGTCCGCCGAAACTGACGGCGTATTGTTTGTTCGGGCGGCCGATTTGCCATGCCAAATCTTGGTCGAGCCACAAATCGGGTTTTTCGACCTGCTGGCCGTCCACGATTTCTTGTTTGAACATACCGTATTGATAGCGGATGCCGTAGCCCATGGCGGGAATGCGCAAGGTGGCGAGCGAGTCGAGGAAGCAGGCGGCCAAGCGGCCCAAACCACCGTTGCCCAAGCCGGGGTCTTGTTCTTGTTCGCAAATGTCGGCAAACTCTTTACCCAGTTGTTTGAACGCCTCTTCAAACTCGGCATAAACGCCTTCGTTAATCAAAGCGTTGACGAAGGCGCGTCCCAACAGGAATTCCATGGAAAGGTAGTAAACCATGCGTTTGCCGTTGTCGATGTGGGCGCGGCGTGTTTGCAGGAAGTCTTCGGCAATCAGGTCGCGCGCGGCGAGCATGGCGGCGTTGAGCCATTGGTGTTCGGTCGCCTCTTTCGGATCGACGCCCAAAATGAAAATCAATTTATAGACGATGGACTTGCGGATGGTTTCGGCATCCGGTTTCGGCATGACATAATCAAAACCTGAAATGGGTTGTTTTTTCTTAGCCATGATAGCCTTTCTCTGTTGGGGATGGGATGATGAAGCGGGGAATTTGTATCTTTTGGCAGTCTGAGGTCGTCTGAAAAGCCGTATGCCTTTATGTTCCGTTAAGCAGGTCAATCAGGTAAATTTATTACTCATCTTCGACATTATAACTGAGGCAGTGTAAATAATAGAGTTTCTTTTAAAAACATCCTATTAATGACATATGTCATATATTCGGCGATGTATGCTTACGCTGCAAAATCCAAATACCCATATGTTCGACTGTCAGTTTGCCGTCTGTATTGTAATTAAACTTCTCGGATGGTACGCAAGAAATCCGCCAGCTTCCTTGAGGCAGGTTAAATATTTGTTGACTACGCTTGGCATTGATCAACAGCAGCCATTCATCGTCCAAAACAATCTGCATGGCCTTTGCACCGCGGTTGTGCCAACAAAGCTCGCTCATCGGTTCGCCTTGGATATTGAGCCAGCGGACGCGCTCTTGTTTCCACCAGACATCATCGCCCAATAATTTAATTTCTTGACGCAGGCGGATTAAATCGCGCGTATAGCCCTGCAACGCTTCGTCCGCCTGCTGCCAATCCAGCCAAGTTATCGGGTTGTCCTGACAATAGCTGTTGTTGTTGCCCTGTTGGCTGTTGCCGAACTCGTCACCCGCCAGCAGCATGGGCGTGCCGTTGGCAAGGAACAGAGAAGCAAGCAAGGCTTTGACGGTGTAGGAGCGGTCTTCCAAAATTGCCGCATCTTCGGTTTCGCCCTCGATGCCGTGGTTGTAGCTGATGTTTTCGTTATGCCCGTCGCGGTTGTCTTCGCCGTTGGCATGGTTGTGTTTTTCGTTGTAGCTGACCAAATCGCGCAGCGTAAAACCGTCGTGTGCGGTAATAAAATTGATGCTGGCGGAAGGATGGCGGCCGCTGTGGTTGAAAATATCAGACGACCCCGCCAGACGTTCGGCAAACGCACCTAAATTGCCGCTTTCCCACACCCAAAACGCGCGCATATCGTCGCGGAAACGTCCGTTCCACTCGGCAAAAGGCTGCGGGAAATTGCCCAAGTGATAGCCGCCTTCGCCGATGTCCCACGCCTCGACAATCAGTTTGCAGCGTGCCAACACGGGGTCTTGGTACACCACCTGAAAAAAGCGTCCGTAAGCCTGAAAATCGGGTTCGCGCCCCAATACCGTTCCCAAGTCGAAGCGGAAACCGTCCACATGAAATGTTTCCGCCCAATAGCGCAGACTGTCCGCCGCCCAGCGGGTTACGTCGCGGCGGACGATGTTCAACGTATTGCCGCAGCCCGACCAGTTTTCATAGCTGCCGTCGGCCTTCAGCCAATACCACAAAGCATTGTCTATGCCGCGCTGGCAAAGCATCGGGCCTTTTTCATCCTGCTCGGCGGTATGGTTGTACACGACATCCAATATCACTTCCAAACCTGCCTGGTGCAAAGTTTTAACCGCCTGCTTCAACTCTTCCGCCGCGTGTTCGGCATCGGCGGCATAAGACGGCTCGACGGCAAAATGGGAATAGGTGTTGTAGCCCCAATAATTGCTCAAGCCCATTTTTTGCAGGTGGTATTCGTCCAAATGCTGGTGTACCGGCAGCAGCTCGACGGCGGTAACGCCCAAAGTTTTCAAATAATCAATCACGCGCGGATCGGTCAGGGCTTGATACGTTCCCGCATGCTCCAAATCGGGGAACTGCTTGGTAAACCCTTTCACATGGGCTTCATACACTACCGTCCTGCCCCACGGATGGTTCGGACGGCGCTCGTCGCCCCAATCAAAATCATCGTCGCCCACTACCACGCTTTTGGGTGCCACCGCCGCATTGTCCCGCCCGTCTTCCGGACGAAACCATGCCATTTCCTCCTCATCCCGATAACTCGGTTTGCCGTCGATTTTTTTAGAATACGGGTCAATCAACAATTTGTTCGGATTGAAACACGAGCCGCCCGGCGCATCAGCGCGTCCGTAAACACGAAAACCATACCGCTGCCCTGCCCCGACCTCCGGCACAAAACCATAAAACACCGACCCGCGCCGCGAAGGCATTTCCAAACGGGTTTCCCCTCCCTTGTCAAAGAGGCACAGCTCGACTTTTTCGGCATGGATGGAAAACAGCGCAAAATTCGCCCCTTCCTCAGTCAGCGACACGCCCATCGGA
>CALDNV010000356.1:0-19877 GCA_937914605.1 uncultured Neisseria sp. | reverse complement strand
TCTTTGAGCTAAGGCGAGGCAACGCCGTACTGGTTTAAAGTTAATCCACTATATCCCGCAAAACAGCCCGCAAATCCCTTTGGCAACCTGTTACAATAAACCTGTTTTTATCGAAACGAAAAGACACCATCATGACCGCCACCAGCCCGATTCAAGACACGCAAAGCGCGACTCCGCAAGAATTGCGCGAATGGTTCGACAGTTACTGCGCCGCGCTGCCGGACAACGATAAAAACCTCATCGGCGCCGCATGGTCGTTGGCAAAAGAACACTATCCCGCCGATGCCGCCACGCCGTATGGTGAACCGCTGCTCGACCATTTGCTCGGCGCAGCGCAGATGGTCAACGAACTCGACCTGCTCTCCGATGCCGTCGCCGTGACCCTGCTTGCCGACATCGGACGCTACGTTCCCGATTGGAACCTCTTGGTTTCCGAACGCTGCAACAGCACCGTCGCCGAGCTGGTCAAAGGTGTGGACGAAGTGCAGAAACTCACTCACTTCGCCCGCGTGGACAGCCTCGCCACTTCCGAAGAGCGCGCCCAGCAAGCCGAAACCATGCGTAAAATGCTGCTGGCGATGGTTACCGACATCCGCGTCGTGTTAATCAAACTCGCCATGCGTACCCGCACCATGCAGTTCCTCAGCGAGGTTCCCGACAGCCCCGAAAAACGCGCCGTCGCCAAAGAAACCCTCGACATTTTCGCCCCGCTCGCCAACCGTTTGGGCGTGTGGCAGCTCAAATGGCAGCTCGAAGACCTCGGCTTCCGCCATCAAGAACCCGAAAAATACCGCGAAATCGCGCTGCTTTTGGACGAAAAACGCACCGAACGCCTCGAATACATCGAAAACTTCCTCAACATCCTGCGCGCGGAGCTTAAAAAATATAACGTCCATTTTGAAGTCGCCGGCCGCCCGAAACACATCTACTCCATTTACAAAAAAATGGTGAAGAAAAAACTCAGCTTCGACGGGCTGTTCGACATCCGCGCCGTGCGGATTCTGGTCGATACCGTTCCCGAGTGTTACACCACGCTGGGTATCGTCCACAGCCTCTGGCAGCCCATCCCGGGCGAGTTCGACGACTACATTGCCAACCCCAAAGGCAACGGCTATAAAAGTTTGCACACCGTCATCGTCGGCCCGGAAGACAAAGGCGTGGAAGTGCAAATCCGCACCTTCGATATGCACCAATTCAACGAATTCGGTGTCGCCGCCCACTGGCGTTACAAAGAGGGCGGCAAAGGCGATTCCGCCTACGAACAAAAAATCGCCTGGTTGCGCCAACTCTTGGACTGGCGCGAAAACATGGCGGAAAGCGGCAAGGAAGACCTCGCCGCCGCCTTCAAAACCGAGCTTTTCAACGACACGATTTACGTCCTGACCCCGCACGGCAAAGTCCTCTCCCTGCCCACGGGCGCGACCCCCATCGACTTCGCCTACGCCCTGCACAGCAGCATCGGCGACCGTTGCCGCGGCGCGAAAGTCGAAGGACAAATCGTGCCGCTGTCCACCCCGCTCGAAAACGGACAGCGCGTCGAAATCATTACCGCCAAAGAAGGGCATCCTTCCGTCAACTGGCTCTACGAAGGCTGGGTCAAATCCAGCAAGGCAATCAGCAAAATCCGCGCCTACATCCGTCAGCAAAACGCCGACACCGTGCGCGAAGAAGGCCGCGTCCAACTCGACAAGCAGCTTGCCAAACTCACACCCAAACCCAACCTGCAAGAGCTTGCCGAAAACCTCGGCTACAAAAAACTCGACGACCTCTACACCGCCGTCGGACAAGGCGAAATTTCCAACCGCGCCATCCAGAAAGCCTGCGGCACGCTGAACGAACCGCCGCCCGTACCCGTCAGCGAAACCACCATCGTCAAACAGTCCAAAATCAAAAAAGGCGGCAAGACAGGTGTGCTCATCGATGGCGAAGACGGCTTGATGACCACGCTTGCCAAATGCTGCAAACCCGCGCCGCCCGACGATATTGTCGGCTTCGTTACCCGCGAGCGCGGCATTTCCGTACACCGCAAAACCTGCCCCTCTTTCCAACACCTCGCCGAACAAGCGCCTGAAAAAGTGCTGGACGCCAGTTGGGCGGCGTTGCAGGAAGGACAAGTGTTCGCCGTCGATGTCGAAATCCGCGCCCAAGACCGCTCAGGGCTTTTACGCGACGTATCCGACGCGCTCGCCCGCCACAAACTCAACGTTACCGCCGTGCAAACCCAGTCCCGCGACTTGGAAGCCAGCATGAGGTTCACGCTCGAAGTCAAACAAGTCAACGACCTCCCGCGCGTCCTCGCCAGCCTCGGCGACGTCAAAGGCGTGTTGAGCGTAACGCGCTTGTAAAGTGGAACAAAAGGTCGTCTGAAAAACGGATTTCAAGTTTTTCAGACGACCTTTTTGTCTGTATCGTAAATCGATATTGAAAGTATAGTGGATTAACTTTAAATCAGGACAAGGCGACGAAGCCGCAGACAGTACAGATAGTACGGCAAGGCGAGGCAACGCCGTACTAGTTTAAAGTTAATCCACTATATCTGTTCTGTCCTTCCTACCTGCGCGGGAACAACGGCGATTTGAGCAGCTTCGATAAATCGTTATCTGCTTCCTCAAAACAACCACATCTTCAAATCAAAGGTCGTCTGAAAACTGCAATATGCGGTTTCAGACGACCTTTTGTGTTGCCAAGTTCAAAGCCAGGCTGAACCTGATTCGGGCGAGAATCAGTGATCGACGGTGATGCCTTTGCTTTCCTGCTGTTTCTGTTCGTCCAGTTTCTTTTGCAGCGTGTCGCACGGGGTGTCGCAGTCGCAGACTTTTTTCATGCCCAGCGAAGAGATGCCGCCGCAACTGCCTTTGATGGTGCGCTTGGAGAAAATGTAGCCGACTGCCATGCCGAGGATGACGAGGAGGAAGAGGCCGAAGGTGAGAAGTAGGGTTTTCATGATGGTGTTCCTGTGGGATGGATATGAGTGTGTAGATATTAATGGAGTAGTTTTTTAAACGCGCCGGACATTTCGGTATGGTAGCCGTTTTGGTCGCGGATAATCAGGAAAACGGCGAGGTTTTGCTGTTCGGCGAGTTTGAGGGCTTCGGTTTCGCCGAGTACGAAAAGTCCGGTGGACAGGCCGTCTGCGGTGGTGGCGTTATCGGCGACGACGCTGATGGAGGCGAGGCGGTGCGACAGCGGGCGGCGGGTTTTGGGGTCGATGATGTGGGACAGCCGCCTGCCTTGCGGGTCAACGTGGAAAATGCGGTAGTCGCCGGAGGTGGCGAGGGAGCGGTTGTCGAGGGGGACGACGATTTGGGTGTTGCCGCCTTGGACGATGTTGGGCTGTTCGATGCCGATGCGCCAAGGTTCGCCTTGGGCGTTGCGGCCTTTGCCGTGCAACTCGCCGCCGATTTCGACAAGGTAGTTGTTGATGCCGAGTTTTTCAAGTTCGCCTGCCACTTTGTCTACACCGAAGCCTTTGGCGATGGAGGAGAGGTCGAGGTAGGTTTCGGGCTGGGTTTTGGCGAGCGTGGCTTGTTTGCCGTTTTGCGTGAGGATGATTTTGTCCGTACCGGTTTGGGCGGCGGCTTTGTCGATTTCGGCTTGGGTGGGTTCGCGGGTAATTTCTTTGTTCGGTCCGAAGCCCCAAAGGTTGACGAGCGGGCCGACGGTTACGTCGAGCGCGCCTTGTGTAAGGCGGTTGAGGCGTAAGGCTTCGGCGGTAACGGCGGCGAAATCGGCGGAAACGGGCATGGGTTTGCGGGTTTCGCGCATTTGGTTGAAGCGGCTGATTTCGGAGTCTTCGCGGTAGGTGGACATTTGGCGGTTGACTTCTTCGAGCGCGCCGTCAATCTGTTTTTTCACGGTTTCGGGCGCGGGCGGGTTGGGGAGGTCGTCTGAAAGGTATTTGACGGTATAGGTCGTCCCCATCGTTTCGCCCTGAAGCACGGTTTGTTCGGATGTTTTTTTGCCGCACGCGCCCAAGGGCAGGGTAAGGGCGAGGGCGGTGGCAAGGGCGGGAATGGCGGAGGGCAGGTGCATGATAGGGTGTTCGGGTGTTTTCAGACGACGTATTGTAACGTAAAACGCAAGGGCGCGTGGCTTGCGGGGGAAGGGCTTTTCTGCTAACATCCGCGCTGCATTAAGAGTTGGGAATTCCATGCCAACCTGCTTTTCAGACGGAAAGGTAAGGTGGACGGCTGCAAAGCCGATGTGGTCCGAGAGGGCAATTCAAATCCCCCCGCTTGATGCGGGAATTTTTTTGCCCGTATGTTCTGTACGGGCAGGATTCCGAACCGCTTTATCCAAGTAGGAATATTTATCATTTGGATGGAGCGCAGGTGGAAATTTTGTTATGATTTCCGTTGTGGGATATATGATGAAACAACAGGTCGTCTGAAAGCAGACGGCTTGTTTTTGAAGGAAAATATTGAAATGAGCGA
Organism: uncultured Neisseria sp.; assembly: GCA_937914605.1. Lineage (GTDB taxonomy): Bacteria > Pseudomonadota > Gammaproteobacteria > Burkholderiales > Neisseriaceae > Neisseria. The sequence continues at coordinate 15,444 of CALDNV010000356.1, read as the reverse complement.
ATATCTGTTTACTTCCGAATCGGTTTCCGAAGGCCATCCGGACAAAGTAGCCGACCAAGTGTCCGATGCGATTTTGGATGCGGTTTTGGCGCAAGACCCCAAAGCGCGCGTCGCGGCGGAAACTCTGGTAAACACCGGTTTGTGCGTGTTGGCGGGCGAAATCACCACCACCGCCCATGTGGACTACATCAAAGTCGCACGCGAAACCATCAAACGCATCGGCTACAACTCGTCCGAGCTGGGCTTTGACGCCAACGGCTGCGCGGTCGGCGTGTACTACGACCAGCAATCCCCCGACATCGCCCAAGGCGTGAACGAAGGCGAAGGCATCGACCTGAACCAAGGCGCGGGCGACCAAGGCCTGATGTTCGGCTACGCCTGCGACGAAACCCCGACCCTAATGCCGTTTGCCATCTATTACAGCCACCGCCTGATGCAGCGTCAAAGCGAATTGCGTAAAGACGGCCGCCTGCCGTGGCTGCGTCCCGACGCAAAAGCGCAGCTGACCGTGGTTTACGACAGCGAAACCGGCAAAGTAAAACGCATCGACACCGTCGTCCTGTCCACCCAGCACGACCCTGCAATCAGCCATGAAGAACTGAGCAAAGCCGTGATCGAGCAGATTATCAAGCCCGTTCTGCCGCCCGAAATGCTGACTGCCGAAACCAAATACCTGATCAACCCGACCGGCCGCTTCGTCATCGGCGGTCCGCAAGGCGACTGCGGTCTGACCGGCCGCAAAATCATCGTCGATACCTACGGCGGCGCAGCTCCGCACGGCGGCGGCGCATTCTCCGGCAAAGACCCGTCCAAAGTGGACCGTTCCGCCGCTTACGCCTGCCGTTATGTCGCGAAAAACATCGTTGCCGCAGGTTTGGCAACCCAATGTCAGATTCAGGTTTCCTACGCCATCGGCGTTGCCGAACCGACTTCGATTTCCATCGATACTTTCGGTACAGGCAAAATCAGCGAAGACAAACTGATTGCCTTAGTTCGCGAACATTTCGACCTGCGCCCCAAAGGCATCGTCCAAATGCTCGACCTCTTGCGCCCGATCTACAGCAAATCCGCCGCCTACGGCCATTTTGGCCGCGAGGAGCCTGAATTTACTTGGGAGCGCACTGACAAAGCTGCCGCATTGAAAGCAGCCGCAGGCGTATAAAAAAGCATAAAGGTCGTCTGAAAGGGAGTTTCAGACGACCTTTTTTCGTCCGTTCAAAAACTTTTTGGCAAACGACGTATCATACGTTTGTTTTACACAAGAACAGTGTGGCGCTGTTTGACATTGCCGCACTGTTCTTTGTTCGTCCACTAATAAAATAAAATCGAAGGAATACATCATGAAAAAATGGCTGCTAGCTGTTTTGCCCGCCACCGCACTGGCCGCTCCGCCCCAAGGCTTTTATCAAAATTACCAAGACTGGGACATCGCTTGCGACAATACTGGCACATGCCGTCTTGCCGGATATCAGGCGGACGAAACAGAAACGCCGGTTTCCATCTTGTTTACCCGAAAAGCGGGGGCGAACGCCGCCGTTGCCGGCGAAGTTTCCCTGCTGCCGTTTAACGACGATGAGCGTCAACTCGCCCGTGTGGCAGCCCGCAGCGAATTGATGCTGAACGACAAATCACTGGGCAAATTGGCGTTGAACAAAAAAGGCACAGGCAAATTGAACAGCGCGCAAACCAACGCCTTGCTCGAAGCGTTGAAAAAAGAAAGCAAAATCAGCATCCGCGCGGGAAAATATGAATGGCACTTGTCTGACAAAGGCGCGGCGGCGGCAATGTTGAAAGCGGACGAATTCCAAGGTCGTCTGAATACGCCTTCCGCGCTGATACGCAAAGGCAACAGCAGTCAGGCAGTCCTCAGCCCGCAGCCTAAGCCCGTCATCCGCGCCGTTGCCGTACCGAAAACAGCAGGCGATATACTGGAGCAAGACACACCGCGCCACAGCGCCGTCATGAAGCTGCTGCGCAACAGCAACCGCGTTTCCGAAGGCGACGATAATTACTGTTACGCCCTGCATAATAAAGAGCAAATGGGTTGGAACCGCAGCCTGTATGTCCATCCGCTCAACGATCGTCAGGTGTTGATTTCGGCCATCTGTATCGGCGGTGCTTATCAAACCAGCGGCTACTATGCCATTGCCGATAAAGAGTTGACCAAAATCGAACAAGTACTGCCGCCGATGGTATACGGCGGGCACGGCGGATTCGACGAGAAAACAGCCACCCTCAGCGGCAGCTTCAAAGGCCGCGGCATAGGCGACTGCTGGACAAGCAATACGGCGGTATGGGACGGCAAGGCATTCGTCCGTAGCGGCGAACACACTACTGGTTCGTGCAAAGGCTTTACCGGCGGTGTGTGGTGGCTGCCGATTTTTGATGCCCGCGTCGAGCGTTAAAATACGCCGAATATCGAAACAGACGGCAAAAGCCGTTTCAAAAATGCCCGCAAGATTGAGCGATTTTGCGGGCATTTGCTACACGCGGGCGATGTTTGGAAGGGAAAAGGCGCGGCAGCAGAATGCCCGTTTTCAGACGACCTTTTTCCTTATACAATACGCTTGGATTTTATATATTCTGATATAAAGGATACGGATTATGTTCGGCAAACAACTCTTTGAAGAAGTCAGCGCAAAAATCAGCGAAACCATCGCCAACAGCCCCGCCAAAGACATGGAGAAAAACGTCAAAGCCATGCTCGGCAGCGCGTTCAACCGTATGGATTTGGTTACGCGCGAAGAATTCGACATCCAGCAGCAGGTTTTGATTAAAACCCGCACCAAACTGGTCGAGCTGGAAGAGCGTCTGGCAAAACTCGAAGCCGCGCAAGAGCCTGAGCAGACCGCATTGGAAGCCGCCGAAGCCGCAGCCGAAGAAGCCGTCGCCGAAATCAAACAGCAAACCGAAGCCGGCGAATAAGGTCGTCTGAAACATGTCGCTTGCCTTGGTTTACAGCCGCGCCTTGAGCGGCATGAATGCGCCGTTGGTCGAAGTGGAAGCCCACCTTGCCAACGGCCTGCCTCATTTCAATATCGTCGGATTGCCCGACACCGAAGTCAAAGAAAGCCGCGACCGCGTACGCGCCGCCATCATCCAAAGCGGTTTCGACTTCCCCGCCAAAAAAATCACCGTCAACCTCGCCCCCGCCGACCTGCCCAAAGAATCGGGGCGTTTCGACCTGCCGATTGCGCTGGGCATCCTCGCCGCATCTGGACAAATCGCACCCGAAAAGCTCGCACAATACGAGTTTGCCGGCGAATTGGCGCTTTCCGGCATGTTGCGCCCCGTGCGCGGCGCGTTGGCGATGGCGTGGCAGGGTATGCAGGCTGGGCGTTCTTTCGTCTTGCCGCAAGAAAATGCAAAACAAGCCGCCGTGATGCGCGGCATTACCGTTTACGGCGCGCGTTCGTTAGGTGAGGTCGCCGCCCATTTGAACGGCATCGAACCTTTGGCGCAAACCGCCTGCCAAGTCCCGCAGAGGTCGTCTGAAAACGCCAAACTGCCCGACCTCATCGATGTCAAGGGTCAACATACTGCCCGCCTTGCGTTGGAAATCGCCGCCGCGGGCGGACACAGCCTTTTGATGATGGGCCCGCCGGGAACGGGCAAGTCCATGCTTTCCCAACGGCTGCCCGGCATTCTGCCGCCTTTGACCGAAGACGAATTGGTCGAAGTATGGGCGTTGCGTTCGCTCCTGCCCAATCATCAGCAACAACTCGACAGCCACCGTCCTTTCCGCAGTCCGCACCATAGCGCCAGCTCGGCAGCCATGGTCGGCGGCGGTTCCGATCCGCGTCCGGGCGAAATTTCATTGGCGCATCACGGCGTTTTATTTTTGGACGAGCTGCCCGAGTTTGACCGCAAAGTTTTAGAAGTTTTGCGCGAACCTTTGGAAAACGGTGAAATCCACATTTCCCGTGCGGCGCGCCAAGCCGTCTATCCCGCCAAATTCCAGCTTGTCGCCGCCATGAATCCGTGTCCTTGCGGTTATCTCGGGCATCCCGTCAAACCCTGCCGCTGCACGCCCGAAAGCGTCGCGCGTTACCGCAGCAAAATTTCCGGCCCGCTGCTCGACCGCATCGATTTGACCATCGAAGTCCCCAGCCTGTCCGCCGCCGAACTGATGCAGCAGGAAGCGGGGGAAAGCAGCGCCGTCGTGTTGGCGCGCGTGATCGCCGCCCGCGACAAACAATACGCGCGGCAGGGCAAAGTGAATGCCGCCTTGAGCGTCAGTGAACTCGACACGTCCGCCCGCATCCAAAAAGAAGCGCAGGAAGCTTTGGGCAGCCTGTTGGAAAAACTCTCCCTCTCCGCCCGCAGCTTCCACCGTATCATGCGCGTGGCGCGTACATTGGCGGATTTGGCGGGCGATGAAGAAGTCGGCAGAAGCCATGTTTTGAAAGCCGTCAGCTTCCGCCGCGCGTTGTAAGGTTTTTCAGACGACCTTGAATACTGAAAATGGAAGATTCAAGGTAAAAAGCCGAGACAGGTTGGGTATCTTGCTGGTGTTTTAAGCGAGGAATGTACTGTTTTATCAGGAAAATTCTGTTTTTGATAAATTGTCAGCGCGTCCTAACATCACGGCGGTTTTCGTAAAAACCATGTAAACAAACGGCGCATTTTTGCCCAATATAAAGGATATTGATAAAATGACCCGTCCCTGCCGATGGCAGCAGCAGATTCCTCTGCCGCCAAAAGGTCGTCTGAACGGCATCATCAATATAGGTATCTCATGAATAAGAACACTCAATACGGCAAAGGCCTTTTCGGCTTTTTCTTCGGCCTCATCCTCGCCACCGGCGTGATCGGGGGCATCCTGTATTTTCTGAATCAAGACACCCCGAACGCCTTCAAGGGCGCGACCGAGCCTCAAAAACAGCAAACCGAGCCTGAAATCCTCAAGCCTCAGGAAAAATCCAAACCTGAGCCCAAGCCTGAGACTGAAGAGCAGCCTGTCGTCGTTCCCGTAGAGAAAGAGCGTCCGGCAGAAGAAGCCAAGCCCGAACAGAAACGCAGCGAAGCCGACGACGATGCGGCAGCCAAAGAAAAAGAACGCGCAGACAAAGAAGCGAAAGAAAAGGCAGATAAAGCCAAAGCTGAGAAAGAACGCGCGGACAAAGAAAAAGCGGAAAAAGAGCGTGCCGTCCATGAAGCGGAAGACGAAGCCCGCGAAGCAGAAAAAGCCCTGCGTGAAGCCGAAAAAGAAGACAAAGAATCTGCCGAACGCGAGTTGAGACAAAAACTCGCCGAGAAAAAGGCAGAGCTTGCGAAAAAACGCGCAGAAAAAGAAAAAGCCGACAAAGAAGCCGCCGATAAAACCAAAAAGGCAGCCGAGTTGACGGATAAACAAAAAGCGCGCGCCGAGCGCAAACTTGCCGAGAAAAAAGCGGCAGAGAAGAAAGCCGCCGAAGCCAAGAAAACCGAAACGGCCAAAACCAACAAACCGACCCCCGAGCAAATCCTGAACAGCGGCAGCATCGAAAAAGCCCGTCAGGAAGCAAATAAAGGCGCGGCGAAAGAAGTGAAAAAAGCCGAAGCAGAAAAACAAACCGCTAAAGCCGACAATGCCAAAGCCGAAGCCAAAACTGCGGAAGGCGGTAAGAAAGTCATCTTGCAAATGGGTTCGTACGCCGACCGCAACAGCGCCGACGCGCAACGTGCCAAACTCGCCATGCTGGGCATTTCGTCCAAAGTGGTCGAACGCACCAACGGCGACAAAACCGTTTACCGCGTACAAAGCAACAGCATGTCGTCTGAAGCCGCAAAAAACGTTCAGAAAGACTTGCAAAAACACAATATCAACAGCCTGATGCGTTCGGCTCAATAAGGAGGCAGCAATGAAACGGACAACCAAACCGGCAGCCGTCCTCCTCAGCCTTGCGCTTGCCTTTTCCGCAAGCGCGCAGGCTGCGGTCGAAGGTGTGGATTACACGGTTTTGAACAAACCGATTCCACAACGAGACGCATCCAAAATCGAAGTTTTGGAATTTTTCGGCTATTTCTGCATACATTGCCAAAACTTTGATCCCGTCTTACTGTCATACAGCAAAACTTTTCCGAAAGACGTTTACCTGCGTACCGAACACGTCGTCTGGATGCCTGAAATGTTGGGCTTGGCGCGGGTTGCCGCGGCGGTTAACGCTTCGGGTTTGAAGTATCAGGCAAACCCCGCTATTTTCAAAGCCGTACACGAACAGAAAATCAATTTGGCGGATACCGCCACTTTCAAAAGCTGGGCGGCGGCACAAAAAAGCTTTGACAGCAAAAAACTGATTGCCGCATACGACGCACCCGCCAGCCTTGCAGCCGCTAAAAAAATGCAAAGTCTGACCGAGACTTACCGTATCGACGGCACGCCGGACGTCATCGTCGGAGGCAAATATCGGGTCATATTCAGCAGCGATTGGGCGAATGGACAGAAAATCATAGGCGAGCTGATTAACAAAGTCCGCCAAGAGCGTTCCGGCAAAGCCGCGCGCTGACGGAATTTAGCCAGACAGTTTCGGAATGACCGCAAAAGATAAGGCGGTTTCCGAACTGTCTGTTTGTTTTGGGCGGCGTAAAATCCATAAAAACGATACTGCTGAGGGATGGGGTAAACACCGCCATACCACAGCAGTTTTCCGATTCCGATACCGCTTCATCCTGAAATCCAGACGGGCAAACGTCGTCTGAAAACCAAAAAGAAAGCAATATGGACATTTTGACTTTATTAAAAGCCCTGCTTATGGGCATTGTGGAAGGCTTGACGGAATTTCTGCCGATTTCAAGTACCGGCCACTTGATTGTATTGGGCGACTTGCTCAATTTCCACAGCAACGGCAAAGTATTTGAAATCGCCATCCAACTGGGCGCGGTACTTGCCGTGATTTTTGAATACCGTCAACGTTTTACCTCCGTTTTATCCGGACTGGGCAAAGACCGTACCGCCAACCGCTTCGTGTTGAACCTTGCCATCGCATTCGTGCCTGCCGCTTTGATGGGATTTCTGTTTAGAAAACAAATTAAATTATATCTATTTAACCCAAAAACCGTGGCTATCATGCTGGTGTTGGGTGGACTCTTTATTCTGTGGGTCGAAAGACGCCAAAGCAAAGTCAAACCTAAAGTCAAAAGCGTGGATGAAATGCGTCCAATTGACGCGCTTGTGGTCGGCTGCGCCCAAGTGTGCGCGCTGGTGCCGGGGACTTCGCGTTCGGGCAGTACGATTATGGGCGGTATGCTGTGGGGCATCGAGCGAAAAGCCGCGACCGAATTTTCTTTCTTCCTCGCCGTGCCGATGATGATTGCCGCCACCGGCTATGACGTATTTAAACACTATGAACTCTTCACGTTGCAGGATATCGGGCTGATTGCCGTCGGTTTTATCGCCGCCTTCTTGGCAGGTTTCTTAGCGATTAAATCGCTGTTGAAATTCGTGTCCAGTAAAAACTACGTTCCGTTTGCCTATTACCGCATCGTCTTCGGCGGATTGATTCTGCTGACTTCGCATATGGGCTGGGTCAAATGGACTGCATGATGTTGAAGTAGGAATAACCTGCCCATGATAAAAGGTCGTCTGAAAACCTCGAAAACAAGGTTTTCAGACGACCTTTGATTTGTTCGGATACACCATATCGCAATATGGTTCAAGCAGCGCCGTAGGGGATTTTTCCTGTCAAATCCAGATGCAGGAATGAAAGTTCCGGATTGTCGGTTTAACGCAGGGGTCGTCTGAAAAACCATCGTTTAAGGTTTTTCAGACGACCTTTTGATAAGAACTTCAGACAGGATTATTCGATGATTTCGGTGAAAACGACGGTTTTGCCGCCGCGGGTAAGCGTGGCGAAGCCGTCCTGAAGCTGCCATATTGTGCTTGCGTTGCGGTATTCCGTGGTTTTGGTCATCGAATGGGTTTGCGTCAGTTTTTCGACCGTACTTCCCTGACGCAGTTCGACCGTCATCGGGCTGTTGCTGTTGACGTAGATGGCGGAGATGCGGCTGCCGTCGGCGGCTTGGTAGCGGATGGCGTTGTTTTGCGCTTCGGCGACGACGGCAAGAGGGGCATCGGGGCGGACGGCTTTATACGAACCGCAGGCGGTACACAGTCCGAGCAACAGCAGGAGGGCGTATCTCTTCATAGCGTCTCAATAATGGTGGTGGGGAATGTGGCCTTCGAGATGGTAACGCGTTCCGCAGTAGGGGCATTCGATGTCGCTGTCGGACTGAATCGGGAGGAAGACGCGCGGATGACCGTTCCAAGTTTCGTGGTTGGGGCCGGAGCAGTGCAGCGGCAGGTCTTTGGGGTAGATAATGACGGTTTCGGTGTTTGCGTTCATGATTTTTCCTTGGTAAGTCCGACCTTATTGTACGATATATCGCCTGATTGTGCAGCGCAAAAGGTCGTCTGAAAATAGGTTTTGGTTTGATAATGCTTTGGTTATAATGCGGTTTTTATGATGAATCAGCTTTAAATCGCTTTATTTTCAAACGGGCTTTAACATGACGACACTTTTCCGGCAGGATGATTTGAACCCTCAAAACGCCGCAGAATTTCTCTACACATTGAGCGCGGCGTATTTGGATTATACGGATGCCGCAGGCGATGAGGAAATGCGGTGTTTGAACGACGAGCAGCACACACTGACGGCTTACTGCTATTTGGACAGCCAAGTTCAGGAGGGCGGTTTTGTGCAACTGATTGCGGAAGGTTACGGCGAATATGTGTTCCATAACCCCGTCGCCGACAGCCTGCGCCGCTGGCGGATTAAACCGACGCCTAAGATTTTGGATAAGGCAAAGGCTTTATACGAGCGGGACGGCGCAAAAATCGAGGAAATGGCGGACAGCGGGGCATCTTTGGATAAGATTCGTGCCGAATTTCCGGATTTTGAGGAATTGGACGGCGAATATTACGAAATCGCGGATGCCGATATGGCGGCGGCTGTGGCATATGTGTTGGCAAATTGGGAGAAGTTTGCGGAGATTGCGGATTGAGTGAACGTTAAGAAATATTGAACGGATTTCCCTGTTTGGGTGATCGATAGCAAAAGGTCGTCTGAAAACCTGATTCGGTTTTCAGACGACCTTTTTTTCAGACGGCCTTAAGCGTAATGCCGTTCTTCGCCTTTGCCGTCGACATTCTCGGCGCAGCGTTTGCAGATGGTTTCATGACCTGCGACTGAGCCGATGTCGTGGGTGTAGTGCCAGCAGCGTTCGCATTTTTCGCCGTCGCTGGCTTTGGCGGTAACGGCGAGTTCGCTGCCGGTTTTGACTTCGGCTTTGGACACCAAGAGGGCAAAGCGCAATTCTTCACCCAAGGCGTTCAGGTAGTCGGCGGTGGCTTCCGGCGCGGTGATTTCGGCTTCTGCCTGCAAGGACGAACCGACGGTTTTGTCGGCGCGCAAAGGTTCGATGGCGGCGGTTACGGCTTCGCGCGCTTCGCGGACTGCCGTCCATTTTTTCACCAGTTCGGCTTCGGCTTTTTCGTTGATGGGCGGGAACTCGTGCCAGGTGTGGAAGAGGACGCTGTCTTCTTCGCCGCCGCCGATGATGTCCCACGCTTCTTCGCCGGTGAAGCACAAAATCGGTGCAATCAAGAGAACCAGGCTGCGCGTGATGTGATACAGGGCGGTTTGCGCGCTGCGGCGGGCGTGGCTGTCGGCTTTGGTGGTGTAGAGGCGGTCTTTCAGGATGTCGAGGTAGAACGCGCCCAAGTCTTCCGAGCAGAAGGCGACGATGTCTTTCACGGCGAAGTGGAAGGCATAGCGCGGATAGAAGTCGCCCGCCAGACGCTCTTGCAGCTGACGCGCCAACACTAAGGCGTAGCGGTCGATTTCGACCATGTCCGCTTGCGGTACGGTGTGTTCGAACGGGTCGAAATCGCTGAGGTTGGCAAACAGGAAGCTCAAGGTGTTGCGGATGCGGCGGTAGCTTTCGGTGACGCGTTTGAGGATTTCTTTGGAAATCGCCAATTCGCCGCTGTAATCGGTGGATGCCGCCCACAGGCGCAGGATGTCCGCGCCGAACTCGTTATAGACTTCTTGCGGCGCGACGACGTTGCCGATGGATTTCGACATTTTGCGGCCGTTTTGGTCAACCACGAAACCGTGGGTCAGAAGCTGTTTGTACGGGGCGCGTCCCATGGATGAGGCGCAGCCGGTCAGCATGGAGGATTGGAACCAGCCGCGGTGTTGGTCGCTGCCTTCGAGGTAGAGGTCGGCGGGCCAGTCCAATTCTTCGCGCTGTTTCAGGACGGAATAATGGGTCGAGCCGGAGTCGAACCATACGTCCATCGTGTCGGAAAGTTTGTCGTAGTTTTCGCAATCTTCCGCGCTCAACAATTCGCTTTTATCGAGTGAGAACCATGCCTCGATGCCTTTTTCTTCGATGCGTTGTGCTACTTTCTCCAAAAGCTCGGCAGAGTTCGGATGCAGTTCGCCCGTTTCTTTGTGGACGAAGAAGGTCATCGGCGTGCCCCAATAGCGTTGGCGCGAAACGACCCAGTCGGGGCGGCCTTCAATCATGGCTTCGAGGCGTGCACGACCCCAAGACGGGAAGAATTCGGTGTCGTCCACGGCTTTGATGGCTTTGTCGCGCAGGGTTTTGCCGTCGCTTCCGGCTTTGTCCATGCCGATAAACCACTGACCCGTCGCGCGGTAAATCAGCGGGGTTTTGTGGCGCCAGCAGTGGGCGTAGCTGTGTTCGATTTTGCTGCTTGCCAAGAGGTTGCCGGTTTCTTCCAGCCATTGCAGGATGACGGGATTCGCCTCCCAAACGCTCATGCCGGCGACGCGCGGCGTTTCACTGATGTATCGGCCTTCGGCGTTGACGGGGTTGTAAAGCTCGATGCCGTATTTGTTGCAGACGGCGTAGTCTTCCAAACCGTGCGCGGGGGCGGTGTGTACCAAGCCTGTACCGGCGTCGGTGGTAACGTGTTCGCCGTTGAGCATGGGAATATCGCGTTCGAGGAACGGATGGTTCATGTGCAGGTTTTCCAGCTTGTCGCCGGTGGTTTCCGCGAGGACGCTGAGGTCGTCTGAAACGAAGCCGTAGCGTTTGAGCGTGTCTTCCGCCAAATCTTTCGCCAATACCAATTTGCCTTTGGGCGTATCAATCAGTTGGTAAACCACGTCCGCACCCGCAGATACGGCTTGGCTCGCAGGCAGCGTCCAAGGCGTGGTCGTCCAGATGACGGCGAACGCTTTGCCTTCGATGCCTGCCAAACCGAATGCGGCGGCAAGCGCGGCGGTGTCTTTAAACGGATAGCCGACGTCAATCGCAGGCGATACTTTGTCTTTGTATTCCACTTCCGCTTCCGCCAGCGAAGAGCCGCAGTCCAAGCAGAACTGAACCGGTTTCGCGCCGCGGTAGAGATAGCCCGATTTGTAGATTTCGCCGAGCATACGCACGGTATCCGCCTCGGTTTTGAAATCCATAGTCAGGTAGGGGTTGTCCCAATCGCCCAATACGCCCAGACGGATGAAGTCTTTTTTCTGGCGGGCAACCTGTTCGGCGGCATATTCGCGGCACAATTCGCGGAAACGCGCTTTGGGCATGTCTTTGCCGTGCAGCTTTTCCACCATCACTTCGATGGGCAGGCCGTGGCAGTCCCAGCCCGGCACATAAGGCGCGTCAAAACCGGCTTGGGTTTTGCTGCGGATAATGATGTCTTTGAGGATTTTGTTGACGGCATGACCGATGTGGATGTCGCCGTTGGCATACGGCGGGCCGTCGTGCAGGATGAATTTCGGACGGCCTTTGGCGATTTCGCGCAGTTTTTGATAGCGTTTGTGCTCGTACCAGCTTTTCAGCCACGCAGGCTCGCGCTTGGCAAGGTTGCCGCGCATCGGAAACGGGCTTTCGAGCAGGTTTACGGTTTTGCTGTAATCGGTCATGTTGTGATTCTCTATGGTTTCGGTATTTCGGTTTCAGACGACGTTTCGCTAAGGTCGTCTGAAAAAATGCAAAGGGCTATTGTAGCCGAATTGTATTGTTTTTATAAGGGGTTTGGACGAAAGGCTGATGCTTGGCGCAAGGGTGGAGGAGTCGGTTTTGCCGTAAATTTTATGGTTTGATGGATTTACGTTAAACCGATGTGGCATTGTCTCGATTTGCTTTGATTTTTCGTTACTTTTGATGAAGGTTGACCTGATGTTAAAATTTAATGATAATTTGTATCATTATTATAATAAATAGATGAATTTGGTTTCATCACTTTGCAATGACACTCAGCTCTTCACTTGCGTTTTGCGTCTGCTCGTCCCTTAAACTTCAAAATAGGCGACATATTCAAGCAATGCTTTTCAAATCAAAATTTACCCTTCTTTTTCTAGCGGTTTCCGCTATTCCCGCTCCTGCCTTTGCCGAATCTTCCAATAATCAAATTGCCGCCGACGAATATCGTGCCGTTGCCGTGGGCGTATTGCCGACGGTTGAGGTGCGCGGGAAGCGTGCGGATAAACCGTTTAGAACGCCTTCCGCGGTCAGCCACCGCGATGCGGACGAATTGGGGCAGGACGCGAACACGCTGCTCCGCACCATGCCCGGCACGTTTACGCAGCACGATTTAGGGCAGGGCGGTTTTGCCGTCAATATCCGCGGACTGGAAGGCTTCGGGCGCGTGAATACGACAGTGGACGGCGTCACGCAGACCTTTTTCCAATCCAATCCGGCGCACGGTTGGAACGGTAATACCACTTACGTCGATGAAAACTTTATTGCGGGTATCGATGTATCGCGCGGTTCGGTTGCCGGCGCGGGAGGCGTGAACGCCTTGGCGGGCAATGCCGAATTGCGGACGTTGGATGTCGATGATTTGGTCGCCAAAGACCGCAAATTCGGTTTTCAGACGACCTATCGTCAAGGTACGAACGGCTACGGCAAAAACGGCATGGTGGGCGCGGCGGTTTGCCACGAATTTGAAAACGGCGGCAGCATCGGCTTTCTCAGCGCGATTAGCGGCAAACGCAAGAGCGGCTATAAAAATGGTGCGGGCGAAGTGATTACCGGCGATGAATTTGACGCGGATACGGCGGCGGAAAGCGGCATCCGTTCGTGGGGTATGCTCAATAAGCTGCACATCCGCCCCAGCCGCTACCACAGCATTATGCTCGGCCATATGATGAACCGCGCGCGTTTCACCAACAACCACAGTCCTTTGCAGGTCAATACGCAGACGGGTTTACTGAAATACCGCTACAACCCTTTGTCCGACTGGGTGGATCTCCAGCTTGACGCATCTTTCAGCAATGCGCGGCAGAAGTTTTTACAGGGCGAAAGCGCGCGCGAGGATTACGTCGGACGCACCACGCGCAGCCCGACCACTTCGCTGACCCTGCAAAACCGCTCGACCACCGACATCGGCAACAGCGAATTGTCGTTGAACTACGGCGCGAAATTCATGCGTACGCGCTACAACAGCAATTACGAAAACAACACCATGCTGCTTGCCGAAGGCAAACAAAACCTCGACAGCGCATTTTTCGATGCCGAGTGGAAACCCGGAAAATGGACGGTTCATGCCGGTTTGGGCTATGAACGCTACGGCTTGCGCGGCTATCTGCCGCCGACCGACGACGACGGCGCGATTATCCTGCCGCGCGGCGGCGACATCCGTTTCAACCGCAAAGAAGACCATCTTAACCCGCGTTTCGGCGTTGCGTACAAACCGTGGGACTGGTTGCAGGTTTACGCCAATATCGGCAAAAGCAGCCGCAGCCCGACCGTGCAGGAATTCATGTACGTCAACAACGTCCAAGGCAGCCCGTATTCGGTCAATCCTTATCTGAAGGGCGAATCTTCGTTCAACCGCGACATCGGCTTCAACATCCACAAACAAGGCATCTGGAAAGCGGACGACACTCTCAACCTGAAAGTCGGTTATTTCAACAACCGCGTGAAGAACTATATCGTCCAAGACCAGTTTTATATCTGTCGGGACAACGGCGTACAGCGTTGCACCATCGACGAGGCGGTCGGCAGCGACAGCAATGCGATAGGCGTGTTCCGCAATATGCCCGATACCACCAAGATGCGCGGTTGGGAAATCGAAGGCGGTTACGACTTCGGACGCGGCTACATCAATCTCGCGTGGAGCAAAACGCGCACTACCTTCCCGCATGATTTCCTTGCTGATTTAGGTTTCTCCCATATCCGCGCTATGCCTTCCAGCGTTTGGATGGTGGATGCGGGAACGCGCTGGCTGGACAACCGCCTGACGGTCGGTACGCGCATCAGCTATACCGGCAAAGACACCGTGGCGGAAGGCGTGGATGTCGATACTCAGGTTCAGACGACCCGCCAAGTCGCCGGCAATCCGAAAATCATCGACCTTTACGCTACTTGGCAGGCGAGTAAAAACCTGCGCTTATTCTTTAATATCGACAACCTGACCAACCGCGTTTACAACTACCCGCTCAGCGGCGGCACACTCGCCACAGGCAATTTGGGCGAGGGCAACAACGTCAACCAAGGCACGGGACGCGGGCGGACGATATACGGCGGTCTGACCTTGAAATTCTAAAAGGTCGTCTGAAAAGCGCAAACGCCGTTTCAGACGACCCCAAACCGACAGGACAAACATGATGTTCAAACCGATTTTATACAGGCTCGCCGCTGCCGCCTGGCTGTGTGCGGCAGCCGCCGTCCACGCCGCCGCACCGCAAGGGCGGATTTACGATACGCAGGCGGGTCGGGAGATTGCCCCCGAAGCTTTGGTGCAGCAGTTGAAACAGGCGGATGTCGTCTTAATCGGCGAAAAACACGATGAAGCGGCGCACCACAACGCGGAAGCATGGCTGTTGGCTCAGACTGCCGACGCAAGGCAGTCAGGCTCCGTGCTTTTGGAAATGCTGGACGCTTCGCAGCAGCGGCAGGTCGGCGAAGTGCAGGCATGGATGCAGTCGGGCGGCAAAACCACGCCGCGCCGCCTGAATGAAAAAATGGGCTGGAACAACGCATGGCAATGGCAGGATTACAGCACGCTCGTCCATTTCCTGATGGGACAAAAAGCCAAAGTTTTGGCGGCAAACCCCGAACGTGCCGCCGTGCGCCAGGCGGCTTCGTTTGTGCCGCAAGGGAAAGCGGGCGGCGATGTGCGCGTGCGCGAGGCTTTGGGCAAAATCATGGGCGGCAACCACGGCAGCACCGACGGGCTGGTGTCCATGCAGCAGTTTAAAGACCACACGATGGCGCAAAACCTGATTGCCGCGCCCAAACCCGCGTGGATGCTGGCGGGCGCGATACATACGTCCAAGCAGCTCGGCGTACCCTTGTTTCTGCGCGATGCGGGGTATGGAGGCAAAGTGGCGGTCGTGATACTCGCCGATTCTGACAACAGCCCCGAAAACGAACATGGCGACTATATCTGGTATGTGAAATAGACGTGCAGTCAAGATACAGGTCCTTGGATTCGGATTTCAAGTGCAACACTAGGGTACCAGTGGTTGGAACAGATTC
>CALDNV010000355.1:0-19556 GCA_937914605.1 uncultured Neisseria sp. | reverse complement strand
GGCTTTTATGAGTGTCCAAGATTTGGGGGCCAGTTCAGTTTTCAGACGACCTTTTTCATGACGTTTGCAGGAAATTCAATTATTATCCTTACCTGATTTCAAAACTAATAATAAAAAGGAAAACAGTTTTGCTGAAATATTATGGATTGCCGTTTTGGGCAGTCGGCGTCATCGCCTCATTCGCTTTGCCGTCCGTACCGCATTGGGCTGCGTGGCTGGCGGCGGCATTGGTTTTGCTGGCGGCTTCGCGGCGGTTTGCGATGGCGGGAATGATGCTGTGCGTCCTGCTCGGCGCGGCTTACGGCGTGTTTCGGACGGAAGCGGCTTTGTCGGCGCAATGGCCGTTGAACGGGGCTTCGGAGTCAGTGTTGACGGTTGAAGTCGCGGATATGCCGCGCGGCGACGGGCGGCGGGTGCAGTTTGCGGCGAAGGCATGGACGGAGGATGGGCGGCAGTTTGATTTATTGCTGTCGGATTATCAGAAACGCGATTGGGCGGTGGGCAGCCACTGGAAAGTGTCGGCACGGCTCAAGCCGGTTATCGGCGAAGTGAACCTGCGCGGGCTGAACCGCGAGGCTTGGGCATTGGCAAACGGTTTGGATGGCGCGGGTACGCTGGGCAAAGGCAGGAGCTTGGTTAGAGAGGGCGGCGGTGTCGGCTTGGCGGTGTGGCGTGATGCGATCAGCCGCCGTTGGCAGGCTGTCGGGGCGAGAAGTCCGGATTTTTCGGACGGTATCGGTCTGATGCAGGCTTTGAGCATAGGCGAACAATCGGCGTTGAGGCCCGAACTGTGGCAGGCGTTCCGACCTTTGGGTTTGACGCACTTGGTCAGTATTTCGGGGCTGCACGTTACGATGGTGGCGGTTTTGGCGGGTTGGCTGGTCAAACTGATTTTCAGACGACTGCCTTGGATACCGGCAAAACCGCGCGTGTGGATTTTGGCAGGCGGCGCGGCAGGGGCTTTGTTTTATGCGCTGCTGGCGGGCTTTTCCGTGCCGACGCAGCGCAGCGTTTTAATGTTGGCGGCGTTTGCCTGGGCTTGGTGGCGCGGCAGTCTGTCTTCGGGTTGGACGGCATGGTGGCAGGCTTTGGCGGTGGTGTTGCTGCTCGATCCGTTGGCGGTTTTGGGTGTCGGCACTTGGCTGTCGTTCGGCTTGGTTGCCGCCTTGATTTGGGCTTCGGCAGGTCGTCTGAAAGAACGCGGCTGGCGTTTGGCTGTACGCGGACAATGGGCGGCGACAGTATTGTCGGTGGTATTGCTGGGCTATATTTTTGCGTCGTTGCCCATCATCAGCCCTTTGGTCAATGCGGCGATGATTCCTTGGTTTTCTTGGGTATTGACACCTTTGGCGCTGCTGGGGTCGGTGTTGCCGTTTGCGCCTTTGCAATGGGCGGCGGCTGGTTTGGCGGAATACACTTTGCGCGGCTTGGTTTGGCTGGCGGAGGTGTCGCCTGAATTTGCCGTAGCCGCCGCGCCTGTGCCGCTGTTGGTTTTGGCTTTTGCAGCAGCTTTGCTGTGGCTGTTGCCGTGCGGGCTGGGGCTGCGGCCTTGGGCATGTTTGGTGTTGGCTGGATTTGTGTTTTACCGCCCCGACCGTTTGGACGACGGGTTGGCGCGAATTACCGTGATGGATGCGGGACAGGGTTTGTCGGTATTGGTACAGACGCGCAACCGCAACCTGCTGTTTGACACGGGTACGGCGCAGGCGGCTCAAACGGGTATCGTGCCAAGCCTGAACGCCATGGGCGCGCGCCGTTTGGACACGCTGATTCTGTCGCATCACGACAGCGACCACGACGGCGGTTTGGACGCCGTTTCCGATATTGAAATCGGTGAAACGCTGGCGGGACAACCTGAGTTTTATCCGAACGCAAAATTTTGCGCCGAAGCGCAATGGCAATGGGACGGCGTGGATTTCGAGTTATTGAGGTCGTCTGAAAACCCGGGCGTCGAAGACAATGACCGAAGCTGCGTCTTGCGCGTCGTTTCCGACGGACAGGCTTTGCTGGTTACCGGCGATTTGGGCGTCAAAGGCGAAGCGGGACTGGTAGAACGCTACGGCAGCTCGCTGTACAGCCAGGTTTTGATATTGGGACACCACGGCAGCAATACGGCTTCATCAGGCGGCTTCCTCAACACGGTCGCGCCCAAATACGCCGTTGCCTCCAGCGGCTACGCCAATGCTTACAAACACCCCACTCCCGCTGTCCAAAACCGCGTCCGCGCACACGGCGCGACTTTGTTGCGGACGGATTTGTCGGGTGCATTGGTATTTGAGCTGGGCGGAGATGAAGTGTTTAAAGGTCGTCTGAAAAAGGATAAGTTTTATTGGCAGAAAAAGCCGTTTGAGTAAATGTGTTCGCTGTATGGAAGAATTGGCTTTTCAGACGACCCCAAAGCCTCTATGCCGTAAAAATATAGTTATCCTTGCTTTATGTGAATCCAGTTGTGGATATATCAGATTAACGGTTGATACTAAAAGGAAAAATAAGACTGCCCAAAAAACAGGCAAGGGCAAAATAGAGATTTCAGACGACCTTCATCACGCGATTGCGATCATCCGATTTTATTTGCCGTCGCCCAAATGGCGGCGGTAAAACCGGTCGATATCCGCTATCGCTTTTTCATCATTCGGCCTCAAATCGATTTTCAAATCGGCAAGCCGTATCAGCATCAGGTCTTCTTGTTCCGCCACTGCGCAGCTGACTTCCCCGCTGCTGCGAAGATGCGCGATGAGTTCGTCCAACTGCCGCAGGGCGTTTTCGTAGGCGGCGTTTTGTTTGTCTTCTGCCATATGGATTCCGTTTCTCATAGACAATAAAAAATGGCGGGGAATCAATCCCGCCATTATTCTACGGCATAAGCCGCACGTTTAATTAAGCAGCCTGAATGTTAGCAGCTTGTTTGCCTTTAGGGCCGGTGGTTACGTCGAAAGACACGCGTTGGCCTTCTTTCAGGGTTTTGAAACCTTCCATGTTGATCGCTGAGAAGTGAGCGAACAGATCTTCGCCGCCTTCGTCAGGAGTGATGAAACCAAAACCTTTAGCGTCGTTAAACCATTTTACGATACCGGTTGCCATTAGAAACTTCCTATACTTAAAAATTAACAAAATCAGCAAAATAAGGCATACAGCAAACTTAAACGTTCAGCGTTTCTCCCTAGCTTTATATACTTGGTCGAGTGCCGGCTTCTGCTTAACCGTCTTTTTACATTTGTTAAGCCAAAACGTCAAGCCATACAAGGGAAAAAGTGCGAAAATGGCGGAAACCGACCAAAATACAACAGAAATCGAAATAAACCTTATAATCACTATATTTATAGATTCATTTGATATCAAACCTTTCACAAGGTCGTCTGAAAACAAATCCTCTTCCACAAAGCCAAATATTTATGAACAACCCAAACACACATCACGAATCCGATACACTTTTAAGCGACCAAAAAACCGCCCCGCCGAAACGTTACGGCGTATTTTTGCTGAACGACGATTACACCACGATGGAATTTGTCGTCGAAATCCTGACCGAAATCTTCATGCTCGGACAGGAGCAGGCGGTGGCGGTGATGCTCTTGGTTCATCACGAAGGCAAAGGCTTGTGCGGCACTTACACACGGGACATCGCCCAAACCAAGCAGCAGCAGGTCATGCAGCGGGCAAAAGCCGAAGGGCATCCGCTGCAATGTATTGTCGAGGAGATTTAATATGCTTTCACCCGAATTGGAACAGATTTTGCAGCAGCTTTACCGCGAGGCGCGTAAGGCTCATTATGAATTCATCAGCCTAGAGCATCTGCTTTTGGTGTTAATCGAAGAAGATGCCTCCGTTCCCAACGTCCTCAAGCTCTGCGGCGCGGATTTGAAAGTGTTGTCCGAACAGCTCGCCGCCAGCGTTGCCGAAAATACCCCGCAGATTCCCGACCACCTTTTAGATACGGTTGAAACCCAGCCCACGCTCGGCTTCCAGCGCGTCATCCAGCGGGCGATGGTGCATACCCAATCCGCAGGCAAAGGCTTGGTCGAGCCTTTGGACGTTTTGGTGGCGCTGATGAGCGAAACCGACAGCCACGCCGTCTATTTCCTCAAGCTGCAATCGGTTACGCGTTTTGAAGTTTTGCGCTGTATTGCCCACGGCGCAACCGAAGACGACGAACACAAAGGCTTTTCAGACGACCCCGACAATGATTCAGACGACCCCGTCGAATCGAAAAGCGGCTCGTTGTCGGACTACACCGTCAACCTCAACGCCGAAGTCAAAGCCGGCCGCATCGACCCCTTAATCGGCAGAAAACACGAAATGGAGCGGCTGGTGCAAATCCTGTGCCGCCGCCGCAAAAACAATCCGCTTTTAGTCGGCGAAGCAGGCGTGGGCAAAACCGCGCTGGCGGAAGGCTTGGCGCATCAAATCGTCAACGGCGACATTCCCGACGCGCTCAAAAATGCCGAAGTGTATGCGCTGGATATGGGCTCGCTTTTGGCGGGTACGAAATACCGCGGCGACTTTGAAGCGCGGGTCAAATCCGTCTTGAAACAGCTCGAAAAAATCCCGCACGCCATTTTGTTTATCGACGAAATCCACACCATCATTGGCGCAGGCAGCACCAGCGGCGGCACGATGGACGCGTCCAACCTGCTCAAACCCGCGCTGGCGAAAGGCTCGCTGCGCTGCATCGGCGCGACCACTTACGACGAATACCGCACCATTTTCGACAAAGACCACGCCTTAAGCCGCCGCTTCCAAAAAATCGACGTGGTCGAACCCACCGTCGCCGAAACCGTGCAAATCCTGCGTGGCTTGAAACCAATGTTTGAAGGTTTCCACCAAGTCCGCTACACGCAAGGCGCACTCGAAGCCGCCGCCGAACTCTCCGCCCGCTACATCAACGAGCGTTTCCTGCCCGACAAAGCCATCGACGTAATGGACGAAGCAGGCGCGGCGCAACGGATTCTGCCCAAATCCAAACAGAAAAAAGTCATCGGCAAAGCGCAAATCGAAACCGTCATCGCCAAAGTCGCGCGGATTCCCGAAAAAACCGTGTCAAACGACGACAAACAAGTGCTGCAATTCCTCGGCCGCGATTTGAAAAACATGGTTTACGGTCAAGAAAACGCCATCGACGCGCTGGTTGCCGCCGTCAAAATGTCGCGCTCCGGCCTCGCCCTGCCCGACAAACCCATAGGCAGCTTCCTATTCTCCGGTCCGACCGGCGTCGGCAAAACCGAAGTCGCCAAACAGCTTGCCTACTCGATGGGCGTACCGCTGCAACGCTTTGATATGTCCGAATACATGGAGCCCCACGCCGTATCGCGCCTTATCGGTGCGCCGCCGGGCTACGTCGGCTTCGACCAAGGCGGCCTTTTGACCGAAGCCGCCAACAAACACCCGCACTGCGTATTGCTCTTGGACGAAATCGAAAAAGCCCATCCCGACATTTTCAACGTCCTCCTGCAAGTCATGGACGCAGGCAAACTGACCGACAACAACGGCAAGAGTGCCGATTTCCGCAACGTCATCCTGATTATGACCACCAACGCAGGCGCGGAAAGCCTCAGCCGCCCCAGCCTCGGCTTTACCGCCAAGCGCGAACGCGGCGACGAAATGCAGGCAATCAACAAACTCTTCACGCCCGAGTTCCGCAACCGCTTGGACGCGATTATCCCGTTTGCGCCCTTGTCCGAACCCGTCATCGCCAAAGTCGTGGACAAATTCCTGCTCCAGCTCGAACACCAGCTCCTCGACAAAAAAGTCGAAGCCGAATTCACGCCGGCATTGCGCAAATATCTGGCGGAAAAAGGTTTCGATCCGCAAATGGGCGCACGCCCGATGCACCGCCTGATTCAGGAAAAAATCCGCAAACCGCTCGCCGACGAACTCCTGTTCGGCAAACTCGCCGACGGCGGCTTCGTGCGGATAGACTGGGATGCGGCGAAAGAAGAAGCCGTGTTGAAATTCAAGAAAAACAAAGCCAAACCTGAAGCAGCAGCGGTTTGACGGATAAAGGCAAAAGGTCGTCTGAAAACGAGATTTCTGTTTTCAGACGACCTTTTTCAATGGAATCGTTTAATTCCGCGAATGATGTTCGTCAACGATGTTTTTCAGGCGGATGTTGGCGACGTGGGTGTAGATTTGGGTGGTGTTGATGTTGGCGTGTCCGAGCATGAGTTGTACGGCGCGCAAATCGACGCCATGGTTGACGAGATGGGTGGCGAAAGCGTGGCGCAGGCCGTGCGGACTGAGTGAGGTGATGCCGGCGGCGTCCGCATAATTTTTGACAATCATCCACGCGAGTTGGCGGGAGATGCCGCTGCGTTTTTGGCTGACGAAGACTTCGTCGCAGATTTTGTTTTTGAGCAGCAGCGGGCGCGATTCGGCGCAATAGCGTTCGACCCAGTAAACGGCTTCTTCGCCCATAGGCACGATACGCAGTTTGTCGCCTTTGCCTATGGTGCGGATGCAGCCTCGGTTGAGGTCGAGGTCGCCCAGTTGGAGCTTGACGGCTTCGGTTACGCGCAAACCTGTGGCGTACATGACTTCGAGCAAGGCTTTGTCGCGCAGGCCGTGCGGCGTGTCGGTATCGGGTGCGGCAAGCAGGTTTTCGATTTGCGCTTCGGTAATCAGGGTGGGCAGCTTTTGCGTCTGTTTTGGGGCTTTGAGGAAACGGGTCGGGTTGTCCGTCCGACGCTCGGTTTCTTCCAGCCAGGCGTATAGGCGTTTGCAGGCAGACAGGGCGCGCGCCTGCGAGCTGTGTTTTTCGTCCGCCGCATAGACGGCGTCCGCCAAATCGGCGGCTTCGGCATCCAGCCAAGTATGCCCGCCCGCTTCCAAGCGCACGGCGATTTTTTCCAAATCGCGGCGGTAGCCTTGCAAGGTGTTGTGGCTGAGACGGTCTTGCAGCCACAGGGATTCGAGCAGTTTGTCTATGAGTTCGTCGGTCATGAGGTTTTACGGGTAGTCCGAAGATGGGGTATCGTAGATCGAATATGAATCAGGACAAGCCAACCCTGCCCTGATTGACGTCCACTATAAAAGGTCGTCTGAAAATAGAAACCTGCTTGGGCAGAACCCGAACGTGTTCGTTTTCAGACGACCTTTTGCTGCATTACGGTTTATCGGGACAGCGTTTCCAACACTTCCTGCGCGTGTCCGGCGACTTTGACTTTGCGCCATTCGTGGATGATTTCGCCGTTTGCGTCCAATACGAATGTGCTGCGTTCAATACCCAAAGACTCTTTGCCGTAGAGCTTTTTCAGCTTGATCACGTCAAACATTTTACACACGGTTTCGTCTTTGTCGCTCAACAATTCAAAATTGAAGCCTTGCTTGGCGCAGAAATTCTGATGCGATTTCACGCCGTCGCGCGAGATGCCGACGACGGTGTAGCCGAGTTCTTTAAATTGCGGCAAACGGGCGTTGAAATCCAAGCCTTCGGTGGTGCAGCCGGGCGTGCTGTCTTTGGGGTAGAAATAGACAATCAGCGGCAGATGTTCGGCGGAATCGAAGTCGTTGCCGCTGCTTGAGGGCAAAGTGAATCGGTATTGGTTCATGATGTCTCCTTTCAGACGACCTAAGACGGAAACGTAGTAGCGGGCAAGGAAATAAAATGAATCCCCAACATAGCCGCTTCGGCGTTTCACCTCAATCTTGCAAACTGCGTCAGCGTTCGCTCAAATTCAGATAATTGCGCGTTCCCTGCAAATCGTTCAGCGCATTGAGCAACAGTTGGAAATGTTCGTCATTGCCTTGCAAGTCCAACTCGTCGGCATTGACGGTCAGCAGCGGGGCGTTTTGATAAAGGTGGAAAAACTGGCTGTATCCCTCGTGTATCCGCCCCAAATAGCCTTCGGGGAAAAGATTGATGATGCCGTCGCCGCGTTTTTGCAGGCGTTTGCGGTTGCCGTCCACAGCGGTTTGCAGGTAGATCACCAAATCGGGGGCGGGATACTGCGGCAGGATTTTTTGTTTCAAATCGGCGAAGAGCTGCTGTTCGTCTTCATTCAACACGACCGGCGTGAAAATCCGGTCTTTTTCCAACAGGAAATCGGCGACCACCATGCCGCCTTGTGTGTATTCGTTTTTGATGATGTCCACGCTTTCGGCGCGGCGCATCAGGAAAAAAAGCTCGGTTGCCAAGCCGTGATGGGAGGCGTTGGCGTAAAACTTCATAAGGAAGGGGTTGTGTTCGGGGTTTTCCGCCAGCGACAGCGCGCTGAAATGTTCTGCAAGGCGGCGGCTCAAGGCGTTTTTCCCGCTGCCGATGGAGCCTTCGACGACAATATAACGGTAGTTCATGGTTTGATTAATGATTTTGTTTTGATATTTTGGAAAGGTGGCATTTTATCAGACCGACGGAGTTTGCCCAAACCTGCCGCCGTCCTTCTTGAAAGGTCGTCTGAAAAAGGAAACTGCCAAGCCATTTCCTTTTCAGACGACCTCTTGAACCTAGTTGCTTCAAATATAAACTTTGACACGCGATTGAAGCAAACAGATGTTTTTATTTCACCGTCTTGCTTCAAACGGCTTCTAACAGACGTATCCCTTCCTCGCCCAAAGCAGCCGCCAAATCCGCCGCCCGTCCGTGTCCGCCCAAAACAAAATCGGGCAGGATTTCAGCCAGCGGCTTCATCACAAAGCTGCGTTCGTGCGCGCGCGGATGCGGCAGGGTCAGATGCGGGTCGCTGCTGAAAATGCCGTCAAAGTCGATGATGTCCAAGTCTAACGTGCGCGGGGCGTTTCGGAACGTGCGTTCCCGCCCGAAATCCTCTTCGATACGGTTCAACACGGCAAGTAGCGAAACGCCATCTAATGAAGTGCGGACGGAACAAACGGCGTTGACAAAATCAGGCTGATCGTCGTAGCCGACCGGCGCGGTTACGTACAGCGAGGAAGTTTTTTCGATTTGAATCTGCGGATGCGCCTCCAGCGCGGACAATGCGGCGCGGACTTGGCGGACGGGTTCGGCAAGGTTGCTGCCCAAGGCGATGACGGCAAAATGGGGGGGCGGCATTTTCAGACGACCTCTTTAAAACGGCAGCGTTTTGGTTTTGGCAAGATAGACGATACAACCGACGCAAGCCATCGACAAAACATAAATAGCGTAAAACTTCGGCGAACGCGGACGGGAACGCATCATGACCATACCCAGCCCGATGTAAACCAAGAGCAGCAGGATTTTGCTGCCGAGCCAGGGCGCGTTGAAGGGCGAAAAGTGGGTAATCTTCATCAGCCACAAGCCGGTA
The DNA here is from genome assembly GCA_937914605.1 of uncultured Neisseria sp. Taxonomy (GTDB): domain Bacteria; phylum Pseudomonadota; class Gammaproteobacteria; order Burkholderiales; family Neisseriaceae; genus Neisseria. Next base: position 10,320 of record CALDNV010000355.1, on the reverse strand, counting down.
AAGAGCAGCATGGTGTCGTTCAGGTGGGGAAGGGCTTTCCAGATGCCCGCCAAAGGTTTGTCGGGATGCCGCCAAAGCAGGAAGAAGCGGATATTGAACACCAAAATGGTGATGGTGACGAAAATCTGATGGCTGTATTTTACAAACAGATATTGCATAGCGGTCGCACGTTATTGTTTTTGAAAGAAGCGCCTATTCTACCCCAAACATTCATTCTTGACGTAACTTTTCAAACGCCAACAAATACGGCGGGCGGTTGCGGCGGTTGATAAAACCATAACGCAAAACGGCAAATTCATCCTGCAGCAGCTGCCGCGCCCAATCTTCGATTGCCTGCGCTTCATGCTGCCCCGCCTCATGTCCTGGGTATAAGACGGCAACCACCAGCCCGCCCGTTTTCAGCAGCGATAAGGTGGATGTCAACGCGCGGATACTGGTTGCCGCTTCTGTCGTACAGCTTTTATCGCCGCCGGGCAGCCAGCCGAAATTGAATACCGCCGCGTCTAGCGGTTCGCGGATATGGGTGGCAAGGTTTTCATGTCCGTCCCATATCAGTTCTACCCTATCCGCCATGCACGCTTCTTCCAAGCGCATTCGGGTGTTTGCCAATGCCTGCTCTTGCACGTCAAACGCCCACACTTTCCCGCCGCTGCCGATCGAACGCGCCAGCATCAGCGTATCGTTGCCGTTTCCCGCCGTACCGTCCAAAGCGCGGGCATCGGGTTTTAAGGCTTGTTTGAGAAGCATGTGTGCAAAAGGGAGGATGTTTTCGAGCTGCATAAAATTAAAGGTCGTCTGAAAATAAAAATACCTTACCGGCCAAGCGGTAAGGTATCAGAATCGATTAATGCGTTACATACATTATTCGGCAGGTTGTTGCACGGTCTCAACTTGAACCGGGGCAGCCGCAGCGGCTTGGGGTTTGTTCTCGTGTTGCAGGCTCACGGCACGGGCAGGAACGATCGTTGAGATGGCGTGTTTATAAACCATTTGGGTAACGGAAGTATTACGCAGCAGAACGACATATTGGTCAAACGACTCGACTTGGCCTTGCAGTTTGATACCGTTGACCAGATAAATCGAAACCGGAACGTGCTCTTTACGCAACGCATTCAAAAAAGGATCTTGTAACATTTGTCCTTTAGCTGTCATATTCATAAGCTCCATTATTATGATTTTGAAATCGTTTTGAAAACGAACATGAGTCGGATTGTAGACCCGAACGAGAAAAATTACCAACTATTTTTCCGTAAGAATATGCAAACCTCTATCAAACGACGGGCTTTCCAACGATTTTTTACCCGAATGTGTTATACAAATCATTTTAATACAAACGATTTTTACCATAGGGAACAGGTCGGCAGATTTGGATTTTCAGACGACCTTATCATCAGATAAAACATTTTTATTACAATACCTTAGCTAAAATCTTTAAGAGGATTCACCTCCAACCGCCCTATTCGTCCCGACAGCAATCTAAAAGGGGCAAGCCTCGCGGCACGCCCCTTGTTCCATCAGATTTATTTGCTGTACTGTTTCTTCACGCTGACTTTGGTTTTCTTTTTAAAACGGTTTTTCTCTTCCTTGCGGCCTTCGCGTTTCTCGATGCGGTTGCTCAGGCTGACGCGGCGCAGCGGTTTTTTCTTCGGTTTGTCTTCCGCATTTTCATACGGGTTTTCCGAAACATTGTATTGAATCCGAAGCGGCGTGCCTTGCAAATTGAAGGCTTTGCGGAACGTCTGGGTCAGGTAGCGCGTATAGCTGTCGGAAATCGCGTGCAGCGAATTACCGTGCACCACAATCACGGGCGGGTTCATGCCCCCTTGGTGGGCATAGCGCATTTTCGGGCGTACCAAACCTGCGCGCGGCGGCTGTTGGCGTTCGATGGCGCTTTGCAGGACGCGGGTGATTTTCGGCGTCGGCATCTTAATCATGGCGGCGTTGTAGGCTGCCTGAATGCTGTCGAACAATCCGTCGATACCGCGTTCTTTCAATGCGGAAATGAAGTGGAACTTGGCAAAATCGAGGAAATACAGTTTGCGGGAAATGTCGCGTTTGATCTGCTCGCGCCGCTCTTCGCTGATGCCGTCCCATTTATTGACGGCAACCACCAGCGCGCGCCCTGCTTCCAAGGCGAAACCGGCAATCGTGGCATCTTGGTCGGCGATGTCCTGCTGCGCATCCAACACCAAAACGGCAACGTTTGCCGCCTCAACCGCCTGCATGGCTTTGATAACGGAGAACTTTTCCACCGCCTCATCGACTTTGCCGCGACGACGTACGCCTGCGGTATCGATGATGGTAAACGGTTTGCCTTCGCGTTCAAAATCAATGTGGATGCTGTCGCGCGTCGTGCCTGCCATATCGAAGGCAATCACGCGCTCCTCGCCGAGAATGGCGTTAACCAGCGTGGATTTGCCGACATTCGGACGACCGATAACGGCAAAAACGGGATGTTTTACATCGGCTTCTTCGGCTTCAGGCTCGGGGAAGTTTTCTAAAATTTCTTCAATCAGGTAATACACACCGTCGCCGTGCGCGCCGGAAATAACGTGCGGCTCGCCCAATGCCAGCTCGTAAAACTCGGCGGCAAGCACGGCTCTGTTGCCGCCCTCGCCTTTGTTTACCGCCAGATAAACGGGGCGCGGGCTTTGGCGCAGACGGTCGGCGATGATTTTGTCTTGCGGGGTCAGACCTGTGCGGCCGTCCACCAAAAACACGACGGCGTCGGCTTCATCGACAGCCTGCAAAGTCTGCTTCGCCATTTCGTGCAAAATGCCGCTGTCCACAACCGGCTCAAAACCGCCGGTATCGATGACGAGATAAGGTTTGCTGCCGATTTTGCCATGTCCGTAATGGCGGTCGCGGGTCAAGCCGGGCAGGTCGTGCACTAGCGCGTCTTTGGTGCGTGTCAGGCGGTTGAACAAGGTGGATTTGCCGACGTTCGGGCGGCCGACAAGGGCGATGGTGGGTTTCATGATGAGTTCTTTCTGTGTCAAGTGTCAGTTCGGAAGCGAACCAGCAACACGAGCAGGTGTTTTCAAAACACGGTAGGTTAAAAAGGATAAGGGGTCGTCTGAAAATAGATTCAACAGAACAATGGCTTGAGCTGGAATTTCCGTCCCATACAGCCATCTTCGACTTGGGGAACTTGCCTGCGCTTATCAACTACAAATATGGTATAGCGAGTTTCATCCGGCCATAGTTAATGGATTTTACGCAATGAAAAAAATCATCTTAACATCACTATGCATTTTTCTCCCTGTAAATTTCGGGATTGGCTTATTGCTCGGCGTGTATCAAACAGACCGACCACTCAAAATCATAGTCTCATTAATTATTAGCACGCTCTTTTATATCGTACCTATGTATTTTCTACTCAAACGCAAAGCCAAATAATCTGCCTTTTCAGACGACCTGTTCGGCGAATCTTGTCCCTGCATGATACGTCTTCAAACAAAAGGTCGTCTGAAAATATAGTGGAACACAATTAAAACAGACAAGGCTTGCCGGAAAGATTCCGACAAGCCACATAGTCTTTCAATTTTTCAGACGACCTTATTTTTGCGAATCCAGCTTCATTTGCAGCAATTCGCGTTCGATGGCGTCTTTAGGCAGCTTTTCCAAAGCCTGCTGATAGCTTTGCGCGGCTTCTTTGGTTTTGTTTTGCGCGGCATAAACATCGCCTTTTGCTTCCAAAAGCAGTGGCTCGAAATCTGCTTCAACTTTCGTATTCAAGGCTGCAATCGCGGCATCGTATTTTTTCTGCTGCAACAGGACAATGCCCAAACGCTGCGCCGCCAATGCTTGAACCAGCGGGGCTTTTTGGTTTTTCAACACCCAGTTCAGATGACCTTCCGCCACATCGTAACGGCGAGCATCATATTCGGTCGCAGCCGCCATCAGCGTCGCTTGCGCGGCGGCAATGGAGTCCGGGTAATTTTGCTGGAGGTTGGTCAAATCGGCATTCACTTCGGCTTGCGAGGCTTTTGCCTGCATTTTATCGACGATTTTCGCCAATACTTCGGCAGCTTCCTGACTTTGCGAGGCTTTATGGCTCTTATACATGGTATAGCCCAAATAGCCCAATGCCGCCGCGATCAGCAGGGCAAACAGCCATCGGCCGGTACTTTTCCAAAAGTATTTAAAATTGTCTAATTCTTGTTGTTCTTCGAGATGGGCTGCCATTTATGCGTTCTTCCATTGTTGTAAAGTGTGGATTAAATCGTCGGCGGCGACGGTTTGCTGACCGTGTGCGCCGTTCATGTCTTTAAGCGTAACCGTACCGTTCGCCAATTCGTCTTGCGCAACAATCAGGGCAAAGCGCGCGCCGCTGTTGTCGGCTTTTTTCATTTGCGCTTTCAGGCTTTGATAGCCGGAATGCTGCATCACGTTGAAACCTTGTGCGCGTAAGGCTTGCGCGTATTTCATCACTTGCAAATCCGCACCCTCGCCCTGATGCATGGCGTACACGTCAGGCGCGGCATTGACTTCCAGCGAACCGTATTCACTAACCAACAGCAGCAGCCGCTCGATACCCATTGCAAAACCAATGGACGGCGCAGGCTTGCCGCCAAGCTCTTCAATCAAACCGTCGTAACGGCCGCCGCCGCACACCGTCGCCTGCGCGCCGAGTTTGTCGGTCGTCCATTCAAAAACGGTTTGGTTGTAATAATCCAAGCCGCGCACCAGCCGCGGATTTTCAACATATTGGATGTCCAAGCCTTCCAGCATGGCTTTGAAACGGCTGTAATGATTGCGCGATTCCTCGCCCAGATAATCGGTCAGATGCGGCGCGGCATTGCAGATTTCCTGCAAATCGGGATTTTTGGAATCCAAAACGCGCAACGGATTGGTTTTCAGACGACGTTTGCTGTCTTCGTCCAATTTGTCTTCATAACGGGTCAGATATTCGACCAAAGCCGCACGGTGCGCCGCACGCTCTTCGCGGTTGCCCAAGCTGTTGATTTCCAAAGTCAGGTAATCGCGGATACCCAGCTTGTCCCACAAATCCGCCGACATCGCGATGATTTCGGCGTCGATGTCCGGACCTTCAAAACCCAACGCCTCGATACCGACCTGATGAAACTGGCGGTAGCGTCCTTTTTGCGGACGCTCGCGGCGGAACATCGGCCCCATGTACCACAGCTTTTGCGGGCTGTTGTACAACAGATTGTGTTCGACCACCGCACGCAGGCAGGATGCCGTACCCTCCGGCCGCAGGCTCAGGCTCAAAGAATCGTTGGAATCGGAAAACGTGTACATTTCCTTACCGACCACATCGGTTTCTTCACCGATGGAACGGACAAACAAACCCGTCTGCTCGACAATCGGCGTACGGATTTGCTGATAACCATAAGCACGCGTCCAGCGGCCGACCACATCTTCAAACGCCTGCCAAAACGCAGCGGTCAGCTTGAAATCTTTTTGTTCGATGGGCAAAAGGTCGTTCATGCCTTTGACGGATTGGATTTTTTGTGCCATTTCAAATAGGGATACCGGAATCAAAATAGTCGGCAATTATAGCTGATTTTTAAGGAGTTGTGAGGTTTTGGCAATGAAGGGGTTGGGCAAAAAGGTCGTCTGAAAACCAGTGCGGCGATTTTTCAGACGACCCCATATATTCCAAGCAGCCGAAATACGGCAAGGATGACATTGTAGCCTTTTTATTTTGTTTTATAGTGGATTCACTTTAAACCAGTACGACGTTGCCTCGCCTTAGCTCAAAGAGAACGATTCTCTAAGGTGCTGAGGCACCAATTGAATCGGTTCCGTACTATCTGTACTGTCTGCAGCTTCGTCACCTTGTCCTGATTTAAATTTAATCCACTATACTATACAATCCCATCATCCTTACCCAACCACCCGCCCAAACCGTGAAAATCCTCATCCTCGGCAGCGGACAGGTCGGCTCGACCGTCGCGCAAAACCTCGCCTCCGTTTCCAGCAACGACGTTACTGTTATCGACATCGACGAAAAAGCCCTGCAACACATCGGCAGCCGCCTCGATGTCCAAACCATACTCGGCAACGGCGCATCCCCGTTTATCCTCGAACAGGCGGGCGCAGCGGACTCCGACCTCCTGCTTGCCCTGACCCGCAGCGACGAAACCAACATCGTCGCCTGCAAAATCGCCGCCGACCTCTTTAATATTCCCAGCCGCATCGCCCGCGTGCGTTCCAGCGAATATCTGGAATATCCCTACCCCGAAAACGACGATACGGAAAACGGCAGCCTTACCGTCTTCGACATCACCGAAACCATCAGCCCCGAACAGCTCGTTACCGAACAGCTCGTCGGGCTGCTCAGCTACACCAGCGCATTGCAGGTATTGAGGTTTGCCGGCGACAAAGTCCGCATGGTCATCGTACAGGCGCGTAAAGGCGGGCTGCTCGTCAACCGCGAAATCGCCGACATCAACCAACATCTCCCCGAAGGTGCGGACTGCCAAATCTGCGCCATATACCGCAACAACCGCCTCATCGTCCCCACGCCGCAAACCGTCATTATCGAAGGCGACGAGGTACTTTTTGCCGCAGACATCAGCAGCGTCAACATCATCATGCGCGAACTGCGCCCCAAAGAAGCGCGAACCCGCCGCATCATGATTGCCGGCGGCGGCAACATCGGCTACCGCCTCGCCAAGCAGCTCGAATCCAAATACGACATCAAAATCGTCGAACACAACCCCCGCCGCGCCGAGTGGCTCGCCGAAAACCTCGACAACACCCTCGTCCTGCAAGGCAGCGCCACCGACGAAACGCTGCTGGACGAAGAATACATCGACGAAATCGACGTATTCTGCGCCCTGACCAACGACGACGAAAACAACATCATGTCCAGCCTGTTGGCGAAGAACCTCGGTGCCAAGCGCGTCGTCACCATCGTCAACCGCTCCAGCTACGTCGATTTGCTCGAAGGCAACAAAATCGACATCGTCGTGTCGCCGCACCTCATCACCATCGGCTCCATCCTCGCCCATATCCGCCGAGGTGACATCGTTGCCGTCCACCCCCTCAGACGCGGCACCGCCGAAGCCATCGAAGTTGTCGTCCACGGCGACAAAAACACCTCCGCCATCGTCGGCAGGCGCATCAGCGGCATCAAATGGCCGGGCGACTGCTACATCGCCGCCATCGTCCGTGCCGAAACGGGCGAAGTCATCATGGGGCACCACACCGACACCATTGTCCAAGACGGCGACCATATCATCTTCTTCGTCTCCCGCCGCCGCGTCCTGCCCGAACTTGAAAAACTCATCCAAGTCAAAATGGGCTTTTTCGGCTGACACCGTCAAAGGTCGTCTGAAACCTGTTGCAGCAAAGTCAGAACCTTTTGCAACTCTATTGAAGCTGCACTTTCAGACGACCTGACACAAATCATCCAATATCATCCGTTTCCACATCCGATACCAAAAGGAAAATCCATGTTACGCCCCATCCTTGCCGCCCTCGTTCTCGCAACCGCCCTGCCCGCCGCAGCCGAAACCGACACCCTTCATTACAACATGGTCGAATTTGCCGAATCTGCCAATCTCGAAATAACCCGCGACACCATGACCGCCTACTTCAGCATTGCTTCCGAAGGCAAAGACCGCGCTACGGTGAACAAAGCGTTTCAGAAAAAATTCAATGACTTCAACAAAGCCGTACAAAACAACAAACTCCAAACCGAAATCCTCAACCGCAGCGCCAGCCCGCACTATGAATACAACAACAACGGCAAACGCATCCAAACAGGCTGGGAAGAAGAAGCCGTGTTCAAAGTCGAAAGCAAAGACTTTGATGCAATCAACCGCCTGATTGACGAAACGCTGCAAACTGCCACGCTCAACCGCATCGGCTTCAGCATATCCAAAGAAAAACGCGAAGCCGCCGTTGATCAAGTCAGCAAAGCCGCCATCCTGCGCTTCAAAGACCGCGCACAAGACTTGGCAAAAACGCTCGGTTTTTCCAACTACAAAATCGTCAAACTCAATTTAGGCCACATCGGCAACCGTTCCATAGACAACGGTTTCGCCCGCGCCAAAATGATGAATGCCGAAGCTGCCATGTTCAAGCGTTCGGCAAGCGACGAAAACAACGCTATCCAAGCCCCTTCTCCCGGCTCAGAAGAAATCAGCATCACAGTCAACGGCTTGGTGCAGATGTAAAACGCTTCCCAAACAAAAAGGTCGTCTGAAACCCAAACCGGTTTTCAGACGACCTTTTCCCATTTCAACAATCAAGCCAAGCTGACTTCCAAGTTGTCAATCAGACGCGTCGTCCCTAAGCGGGCGGCGGCGAGGACGACGAGGGCTTTGTCGCCGGTACGTGCGACGGCGAGGCTCTCGGCATGGCGGATTTCGACGTAATCAACCACCCAGCCGGCTTCGGTCAGGCGGCGGACGGTTTCTGTTTCCAGTCCGACATAATCGAGATTGCCATTTTTGAGTTCGGCGGCGACACGCTGCAATTCGCGGTACAAGCGCGGGGCTTCGGCGCGTTCGGCTTCACTAAGGTATTGGTTGCGGCTGGAAAGCGCGAGTCCGTCAGGAGCGCGACCGGTATCGACGGGAACGATGTCGATATTGAAATTCAGGTCTTCGACAAAGCCTTTGATAATCGCCAACTGCTGATAGTCTTTTTTGCCGAAGCAGGCGGTATCGGGTTGGACGATGTTGAACAGTTTGCTGACGACAGTAGCGACACCGCGGAAATGCCCGGGGCGGAATTTGCCGCACAATTCGTTTTGAAGGTTGGGCGGTTCGACGTTGAAACGTTGCTCGACATTGGGATACAGCTCTTTTTCGTCGGGTGCGAACACGACGGCTACGCCTTCGTTGGCGAGTTTGTCGGCGTCTTGCTGCAAGGTGCGTGGGTATTTGTCGAAATCCTCGCCCTGTCCGAATTGCAGGCGGTTGACGAATATGCTGACGACGACGTTGTCGGCGCGTTTTTTGGCTTCGCGAACGAGGGCGAGATGGCCTTCGTGCAGGTTGCCCATAGTCGGCACAAAGGCAACGCTGCCTGCATTTTTGCGCCATTCGCGTAATTCTTTAATGGTATGAATGATTTGCATGGTGGAAAATGTCCTTTATCTTTTTCGGGATTGCGGCGCGCAGCCGCCATATTTTGTCAGCCCGAAAATCACGCGCCGATTATACGCTGGGAACACGGACAAACAAAGGTCGTCTGAAATTCGGTTTTCACGATGAAAACCTTTTCAGACGACCGTTTTTAGTTATAAACATCAGGCAAACGAATGTTCCGTAGCGGGGAAGGTTTTGGCTTTGACTTCATGGACATAGGCTTCAACGGCGGCCTGAATGCTATCTTTGCCCTGCATGAAATTTTTGACGAATTTGGCGGTTTTTCCCGGAAAAATGCCGAGCATATCGTGCATGACCAAAACTTGTCCGTCGCAATCCACGCCCGCGCCGATGCCGATGGTCGGGCAAGAGACGGTTTCGGTTACTTTTTTCGCCAATTCCGCCGGCACGCATTCCATCAACACGATGGCGGCACCCGCTTGGTCGTGTGCTTTCGCATCTGCCAACAAGGCTTCCGCCTTATCGCCCCGCCCCTGCACTTTATATCCGCCAAATGCAAACACGGACTGCGGGGTCAAGCCGATATGGGCGCAGACGGGAATGCCGCGCATTTGCAGGAATTCGGTGGTTTCCGCCATCCAAACGCCGCCTTCGAGTTTGACCATATGCGCGCCTGCCGCCATCAGTTCGGCAGCGGCGGCAAACGCCTGTTCTTTACTCTGCTGATACGCACCAAAAGGCAAGTCGCTGACAATCATCGCGTTTTCCGTACCGCGTGCGACGTTTTCAGTGTGATAACACATATCGCGTAGGCTGACAGGCAGCGTGGATTTGCGCCCCTGCACGGTCATGCCCAAGGAATCGCCCACCAGCAAAACATCGACTCCGGCGTTATCCATCAACGCGGCAAAGCTGGATTCATAGGCGGTCAGCATGGCGATTTTTTCGCCTTCTGCCTTCATCTTTTGCAGTGTGTTCACAGTAATCATTAGAATGTATTCCGCCTTTTTCAGACGACCTTTTAGATTAAAACGGGCTATTATAGTGAAATGCCCGCCGCCCTGCCACCCGAACGGCAAACGCAAAACAGCCCGACTGCTTTCACAATCGGGCTGTTTGATTGGTGCCGGCACCAAGAGTCGAACTCGGGACCCCCTGATTACAAGTCAGGTGCTCTACCAACTGAGCTATACCGGCTTACTGAAATACCTTGCGGCACCTTCAGCGATAAACTGGTGCCGGCACCAAGAGTCGAACTCGGGACCCCCTGATTACAAGTCAGGTGCTC
>CALDNV010000354.1:0-9853 GCA_937914605.1 uncultured Neisseria sp. | reverse complement strand
GGTGCTGAAGCACCAAGTGAATCGGTTCCGTACTATCTGCACTGTCTGCGGCTTCGTCGCCTTGTCCTGATTTAAAGTTAATCCACTATATACAGTCCGACGGTCTGAAATGACCATGCCGAACTGTATTTTTTTGGCGGCTTCTGAAGGCAAGTACGGAAACCCTCGCTGCGAAGTATTTATAGTTGTGTAAATTCTGCGTCGATTTCCGTCAGGATTTGCTCTAGCTCTTCCTGCCACAAAAGCCAGTTTTCTTCTATTTGTGTTAATTTTACTTTAATTTCTGTTAATTGTGCGAGGGTTTGTTGTAATTTTGTTTTATTTTCGTCCGAATAGGCTTCTTCTTGTGCCAAAAATGTTTCACATGCTGTTTGAATTCCGGAAAGCTGCGCCATTTCTTTTTCGGCTTTGTCGATTTTCTGCTGTATCGGCTTGCCGCGTCGGGCTTTTTCTTGACGGATTTGTGCTTCGATACGCTTGGTGTCTTTGCGGTTTTGGCTTTGCGCGGAAGCGGCAGGCGCGGTTGTGGCGTTTTCCTGCGCCAACCTCCATTGACGATAATCGTTTAAATCGCCGTCAAAGTTTTTCAGACGACCTTTGTCAATCAGGAGGAAGCTGTCGGTAGTGGCTTCAAGCAGGCTGCGGTCGTGCGATACGACGATTAAGGCACCTTGGAAACTTTGCAGCGCGAGCGTCAGGGCGTGGCGCATATCCAAGTCCAAATGGTTGGTCGGCTCGTCAAGCAGCAGCAAATTCGGTTTTTGCCAGATAATCATGGCAAGGGCAAGGCGGGCTTTTTCTCCGCCGGAAAAGGGTTCGGTTTTCTGCAACGCCATATCGCCGACAAAGTTGAAGCCGCCGAGGAAATTTCGGATTTCTTGTTCGCGCACATCGGGAGAAAGCTGCTGAATGTGCCAAACAGGGCTTTGGTCGGCGCGGATGGTGTCGAGCTGGTGTTGGGCGAAATAGCCAATATTGAGTTTTTCGGAACGGATGATGCTGCCGGAAAGCAAATCGATTTTGCCTGCCAAAGCTTTGATAAACGTAGATTTACCGCTACCGTTGACACCCAATAGCCCGTAACGTGCGCCGCTCTCCAGCGATAGGGTAATGTCGTGCAAAACGGTTTTTCCTTCGTAACCCAAATCAGCGTGCTCCAGCTTCAGCAAGGGATTGGGCAGATGGTCGGGATTGTAAAATTCGAAGGAAAACTCGCTGTCCAGATGCGCGGGAGCGATGCGCTCGAGCTTCGCCAACGCCTTCATGCGGCTTTGCGCTTGAACGGCTTTGGTGGCTTTGGCTTTGAAGCGGTCGATAAAGGATTGCAGATGTTTGATTTGCGCCTGCTGTTTGACATAGGCGGCTTGTTGTTGCGCCAAACGTTGCGCGCGTTCGTTTTGGTAAAAATCGTAATTGCCGCCGTATTGCGTGAGTTTTTGCTGCGACAATTCAATGGTTTGGGTAGTTGCCGCATTGAGAAAATCGCGGTCGTGGGAAATGATGATTTGCGTGCAGGGTAAAGAAGCAAGGTGGTTTTCCAGCCACAAGACGGTTTCCAAATCCAAGTGGTTGGTCGGTTCGTCAAGCAAGAGCAAATCGGCACGGCAAATCAGGGCTTGCGCAAGATTCAGACGCATACGCCAGCCGCCGGAAAAGGATTTGACGGGGCGGCTGTGTTCTTCTTGCGAAAAACCCAGTCCGTTCAACAATTTCGCCGCGCGGGCCGGCGCGGTATAAGCATCGATTTCTTCCAATTTGGCATGATATTCCGCCTGCTTCATGCCGTCATTTTGCGCTTCCGCCTGCGCCAAGGTCGTCTGAAAAGCCTGCAACTCGGCATCACCCTGTAAAACGTAGTCCAACGCAGAGATGTCCAAGTCCGGCGTTTCTTGGGAAACGGAAGCCATCCGCCAATTTTTCGGAATCGAAATATCGCCGCCATCCTGCGTGATTTCACCCTTGATTAAGGCAAACAGGCTGGATTTGCCCGTCCCGTTTTTACCGATCAAACCGACGCGCTGACCGGGATTGACGGTGGCGTTGGCTTTGTCGAGCAGGACTTTCAAACCGCGTTGCAGGGTGAGGTTTTTGATTTCAATCATGATGGTAAGGGACGGACGGGAAAATGGGAAAGGCGGTATTTTATAGTGAAAACAGCGTGATGTCGCCGTTCGTTGGTGCCGTAGCGTTTCAACGTGAATCCATAATGGAAAAAGGTCGTCTGAAAACGGCGGACGGTATGAGCGAAACCCGCTCTGTCCGTTTTCAGACGACCTTTGATGTAACGAAACGGCTTAATGTCGATAATCTGCCGAATCCTTACGGATTTGTTGCAGAAATTTCCGCGTCCGTTCGTGTTTAGGGTGTTCGAACAATTCTTTCGGACTGCCCTGCTCTACAATGACGCCGCCGTCCATGACGACAACGGTAGTGGCAACTTCCAGCGCAAACTTGATTTCGTGGGTCACGACGACCATCGTCCAGCCTTCCTGCGCCAATTCCTTCATGGCGTTCAATACGTCTTGCACCAATTCGGGATCCAGCGCGGAAGTGGGTTCGTCAAACAACATCAGCTCGGGCTGAATCGCCAATGCGCGGGCGATACCGACGCGCTGTTGCTGACCGCCGGAAAGCTGGTAGGGATAAAGGTTAACCTTGTCGCCCAAGCCGACTTTTTCCAGCAATTTCAAAGCTTCTTCGCGCGCTTGGGAAGCAGGTTTGCCTTGTACGGCAACCGGACCTTCCATTACGTTTTCCAACGCGGTTTTGTGCGGAAAAAGGTTGTATTGCTGGAACACCATGCCGGATTTGCGGCGCAGAGCCAAGATGTCATGCTTCGATGGTTTTTTAGAAAAATCGATTTTAAGCGGTCGCTCGTTGTCGAACTCGATTTGTCCGTCTTCGGGCATTTCCAGTGCGTTTAAGCAGCGCAGAAACGTTGTTTTACCCGAGCCGGAAGGTCCGAGGATGACGACCACCTGCCCTTTGCCGACATCCAAATCGATGCCGCGCAAAATGGTGTTCTCGCCGAAGGTTTTGCGGATATTGCGGATTTTAATCATGGCTTCCCCTTATTTGGCGACATAGCGGTCGAAGCGTTTTTCCAAGCGCGCCTGAATCAGGAACAGAACCTTGCAGAAACACCAGTAAACCAAAGCGGCTTCAATATAGACGGGCAGGAAGTCGTAGGTACGGTTTGCCGTTTCCTGCGCGACGCGGAACAATTCCGTTACCGTTACCACTGCCGCGAGCGAGGTATTTTTGAACAAGCCGATAAACTCGTTGCTCAAAGGCGGCACGGCGACGCGAAACGCCTGCGGCGCGACGATGCGGCGGAACGTCTGCATATAGGTCATACCGATGGAGAAGCCCGCTTCCCACTGCCCTTTCGGCACGGACAAAATCGCCGCACGGATGGTCTCGGAAGCGTATGCGCCAACATTAAGCGAGAAGCCGATGATGGCGGCGGGAATTGGATCGATGAAAATACCGACGGACGGCAGCCCGTAAAACACAATCACAAGCTGCACCAGCAGCGGCGTCCCCCTGATGATGGAAATATAAGTTTCCACCAGTTTCAGCAGGATTTTCCGCACGATGCCGCCCGAAGGCATAATCCGCACCAAAGCCACGGCGATGGCAATCACCATCCCGATCAGGAACGACGCCACCGCCAGCGGCAGCGAGACCATAAAACCGGCTTTGACCATAGGCAAAAACGCGCTGACAATCATATCGGCGCGTGTTTCCGTCATAAACGGCAGCGAAGCAAGAAAATTATTTAACACTGATGTCTTTTCCGAAGAATTGTTCACCCAGTTTTTTCAGCGTGCCGTCAGCTTTCAGCTCGTTGATTGCCGTACTGAATTTCGCCACGACTTCGTCATTGCCTTTATTGACAATCAAGCCGGAACCGACTTTTTCATCGGCAGGCGCAGACCAAACGATTTTCACGCCCGCATTCGGGTTTTTCTTCAGATAGTCTAAAACCGCCAACTCATCGTTCAACGTCGCATCCGCGCGTTTTTGTTCAATCAGGGTCAGCGATTGCGCCAAACCGTCCACCGGTACGAGTTCCGCACCCGCGGCTTTGGCTTTTTCGCCGTAGTTGCTGGTCAGGGACTGCGCGGTTTTGACGCCTTTGATGTCGTCGATGGATTTGATGTTGCTGTCTTTGCGCGCAACCAAAACCGCACCGCTCCAGCTGTAAGGTTCGGATTTGTCGAATGTCGCTTGGCGTTCGGGGCTGGTCAAACCGACTTGGTTTGCCACCACGTCGAAACGTCCCGCCTTCAAACCTGCCATCATCGAATCCCATTGCGTTTCTTTAAATTCGACTTTGACACCCAGTTTGTCCGCCACGGCGCGGGTAACTTCCACATCGTAGCCGGTCAGCTTGCCGTCTTTGTCGTGGTAGGTAAACGGCGCGTAAGTGCCTTCGGTACCGACGGTAATCGTACCTTTATTGTTGATACGCTCGATTAAAGAACCGGAAGCGTTGGCAGATTGGGCGGGAGCAGAAGAAGACGCGCTGCCGCCCTCTCCGCCGCAGGCTGCCAAAACCAATGCGGTCATGCCGCCGAGTACGAATTTTTTCAACATAATCCTCTCCTGAAGAAAAAGTGTGCAAGAGCCGCATTCTAAGTGAAATTGCGGCAAACACAAAGAATACTTTTTTATATTGCTTATTCCGAAACGGATAAAGGAAGCCGTACCCCCATCCATCAAGTAAAGGTCGTCTGAAAAAGTCTTGATACCCCCTTTTCCGTTTTCAGACGACCCTCTGCATCATTCGTATCACACGACGGCTTGGTATTCGTAACGATGATGTTGCGTTCAGATTCAAAGGGAACATTGTCCCATCTTATTTAAAATTCGCGTCTTGACTTAACACGCTGAGATGGCAAAAGGTCGTCTGAAAATTTTCAGACGACCTTTTATCTTGAACCGCAGCTGATGCTTAAGCGCGTTTGCGGAATTCGCCGGTACGGGTATCGATTTCGACTTTGTCGCCGTTTTCGATGTAAGACATCACTTGGATTTCAGTGCCGCCGACCAGACGCGCGGTTTTCATCACTTTGCCGGAAGTATCGCCTTTAACGGCAGGCTCGGTGTATTCGACTTCGCGTACGATGATGGTAGGCAGTTCGACAGAAATGGGGTTGCCTTCGTAGAAGGTTACTTCGCATTGGTCTTCCATGCCGTCAACGATGAATTTCAACGCGTCGCCGATGTTGTCGGCTTCGATTTCGTATTGGTTGAATTCTTCGTCCATGAAGACGTACATAGGGTCGGCAAAGTAGCTGTAAGTACAGTTTTTGCGGGACAGGATGACGACGTCGAATTTGTCGTCGGCTTTGTAAATGGTTTCGGAAGCGGCACCGGTCAGCAGGTTTTTCAGTTTCATGCTGACTTTGGCGGAAGAGCGGCCGCCCTTGATGTATTCGGTTTTTTGAACGACCATAGGATCGTTGCCGACCATGAATACGTTGCCGGCGCGCAGTTCTTGTGCTGTTTTCATGTATTGTCCAATCAAATCGGTTGTAAATAAACGCGCTATTTTAGCGTATTTTTTTAAGCTTTGAAATAAAGGCGGCGAGTTTTTCGGGGGCGGAAGGTTGCTTAAAAAGATGACGGCTCCAATCCTCCGCGCCTTGCCGCCAGTCGTTTTGGTGTTGTTGCAGGATTTGCCAACATTCGAGGCGCTGCGTGGCGGATAATGCCTCTCCGCCGTTGAGGTCGTCTGAAAGGCGGCGGTGTGCCGAGGCGGTTTCGGGCGTGTAGAAGTCGTGTGACTTATCCCAAAAGGCGTGGAGTTTGTCGAGATGGACATGCTCGTCTTGCGGGTAGATGTGCCAAAAGAAGGGTTTGCCGGCAAGCTGGGCACGGACGAAACTGTCTTCGCCGCGTATCACGGCGCAGTCGGCGAGGTGCAGCAGTTTGTCGAAATCCTGTTGCGGCACGAAAGGGATTTTGACGAGGCGGACTGAGGTCGTCTGAAAAACATCGCCGTCGTTTTGCAGGGCGTTTTGTGGAATGGCGCCGCTTTGCTTGAGGCTGTCGATAATTTGCGTACCCGCCAGCAGCAAGGTCAGCGGGCTGTCTGCCTGTTGCCACATGTCCAGCCACTTCGCCCAAACATCGCTCCGATAGCCGAAAAGCAGCCATTCAGGGGCATTTTTTTCGGGAAGCATCAGCCGCTCTCGCAAGGCTTCGGTATCGAAACGGACGGCATCGCGGTAATCGCGTTCGCGTATCAACCCGCCGCTTTTTTCGCTGAAGCCCATAAACCAAAAATATTTTTGAACACCCTCCTGCGGCGAAGGCATTAGGTGCAGCCTTTCATTGCTTTCTTCCGCGCTCAAATATTCCCAATTCAGCCAAAGCGGCTTGTGTCGGCGGATGATGTGCAACACATTTTCAGGCAGGTCGCAGGCAAAAGTTTCGATGACAACATCGGGAACGGGCGCAGTATCAATGTCTGCCGCGTCAAAATGCCAAGTGCGGACATGAATATCCTGATGAACGCAGGGAACATTGGGCAAATCGGGACAAAGCGCACGCAAGGCGGACACATCATCCGTCCACAAATGCACCTGCCAACCGAGTTCACGGTGCAAAACACGGGCAAGCCGCAAGGAAACGCCGATGTCGCCGAAATTGTCGATGACGTTGCAAAAAATCCAACAAATAGGAAAAGTGTGTGTATTCATAAAAGACTCGAGGTCGTCTGAAATCGGTTTCAGACGACCTTTTCAAAACTAAAACGCGCCGAAATAGTGGAACAAATACACAATCAGCAAAACGATTGGAATAAACAGCAGCATGGTTTGACGTTTCAAATCAAACTCTTGTTTAAGATGATGCTTGATGGTGTCGAAAAGGACGAATTTGAACAGAAACGTTGCTTCGCAAGCAAGGATGATGCCGTTGATTAAGTGTTGCGCCGCGTCTTCGGGCGGATTGACGGCGAAAACGGCAAGCGTCGCCAAGGGTATCAGGCAGACGGCAAGCCAGCGGATGATAAGCGGTTTGGACATGGCGTGTGATGGACAAAATAAGGATGATGGTAAAAGAGCAAGTCGGCAGTTTAATCGGGACGAGGGAGGATTTCAAACGGATGGGTAGGTCGTCTGAAAACCAATTTCGGCGAACCTGCCAAAGCCGTTTTCAGACGACCTCTTTATCCAATACGGACTTTTACAATGCCTGAAACGCCTGTACTGCCGCCCAAATGATTTCGGGCTGCTCTTTAATCGCTTCATGGGCTGCAAACGGCACATTCATCAGATGCACATCGGGCAATTCGGTTTTCAGTTCTGCCCAATCATCGAAGGCAAGCAGAAAATCGGCTTCTCCGCGTATTGCCAAGACATTAGCTGTGATTTCACGGACGCTTTCGTTGGGATAACCGCTTGCGCTTTCATCCAGCCACATAGTCCTCAATGCCGCTGCCCATTTTTCCACATCCGGTTCGGGATTGTCTGCCTGATAGGCAGCAAGCTGTCCCGATAGGTTTGTTTTGACGAAATCGAGATTGACTGCTTCAAATATTTCTCGAACACCGCCCAAGTGTTTTTGATGCCACTCTGCGCCTACCGTGATGATTTTCTCAACATTTTCATCTTCCGCGCCAAGACGGTAAGCCGTTATTCCGCCGTCACTAAATCCGAACAGGCTGTATTTTCCCACGCTTTCACTGCGCAGGATTTGGCGCACATCATCGGCGGCTTGGGCATAGGTCAGTGAGGCTGTGCCGAGCGTAGAGCGTCCGTGTCCGCGCGTATCGACAGCAATCACGAGGTAGTGTTGCAATAAACGCGGCAGCAGCGATTCAAAATCGCTAATCGAGCCAAAACCGCCGTGAAGCAAGACCATGACGGAGGCGGATTCCTTGCCGCCGATTTGGTAATGCAGGCTCGCGCCTTGGTGGTGGATAAATTTGGACTGCATGGTTTTCCTTTTTCACTTGATTTGGATTATCTACACAGGAAACATCAAAGAGATTTTAAATTCCGACACAAATGTTGAATATTTACAAATGGTCGTCTGAAAACAAAGATACAGCGCCAACCTCGTTTTCAGACGACCTCTTCTTTCAACCTTTTGTGTTATCCATCATCAGCCGATTCCTCAACCATCTGGCCGCAGGTGCGATTTCGCCTGCGAGCATACCAGCTTCCACGCCTGTCGAGTGTTTGATGACATCCGCCGCTGCGCCGTGCAGCCATACGCCGGCGCAAGCGGCTTGGAACGGCGGGATGCCTTGAGCGAGCAGGCTGCCGATGATGCCGCTTAAAACGTCGCCGCTGCCTGCGGTGGCAAGTCCGGCGTTGCCGCTTGGGTTAGTATAGACCGTGCCATCGGGCGCGGCGACCAGTGTGCGGTGTCCTTTTAGGACGGTTACGGCTTGGAATGTTGCGCTGATGGTTTGGACGGCGGACATTCTGTCTTGCTGGACGGCTTGGGTGGATGTACCGAGCAGGCGGGCGGCTTCGGCGGGATGCGGGGTCAGAACCAGATTGCCGCGTTTTTGTGCGGCTTCGCGGGTTTCGGGATGCGACCTTGCCAGCAAAGTCAGTGCGTCGGCATCGAGCAGCAGCGGCGCATCCTGATTTTGCGTCAACACGGTATTTAAGATTTGGCTGGCGGTTTCGTCCAAACCCATGCCGCAGCCGACCGTCCATGCGCTGATGTCCTTGCGTTTCAGCAGGTCTTCGGCAGTTGCCAGCATGATTTCGGGGTGTTCGGGGATGACGGCGAAGGGCAAGGCGGTTTGATTGAAGCCCGCCCACACTTTGCCGCTGCCTTGATAAATCGCGGCGGTGGAAGCGAGAACAACGGCTCCGCTCATGCCCGATGCGCCGCCGACGACGGCGAGCGTGCCGTATGTCCCTTTGTGCGATTCCGCTTGGCGTGGGGCGAATACGTCGGGAAATTGCGAGGTCGTCTGAAAAAAATCGGGCGTATCGGGGAGCGTATAGGACGGGTTCATCATCAATCTGTCTGAGTTTGGGATAAAATAGCGGATGCGTGGCGAAAAGAGGATATCTTTTATCGACTGTTGTTTTCACGATTCTACCGCCCCGTATAGGAACACTACAACCGCACAACAAGGAATATTTAATGAAACAAAAAGTCAAAGTCTGGGATTTGCCAACGCGCCTGTTTCACTGGCTCTTGGTCTTGTCAGTCGGATTTATGTGGTACAGCGCGCAGGCTGGCGGCGGGATGCTGGTTTGGCACTTGCGCTGCGGGCTGCTGGTGGCGGGGCTGATTGTCTTCCGCCTGTGTTGGGGCTTGTGGGGCAGCGATACGGCGCGGTTTTCACAATTCGTGCGCGGCCCGTCGTCCATCCGCCGCTATCTGCAAGGCAGCCTGATGGAAAACGAACAGCCCGGACACAACCCTTTGGGCGCGCTGATGGTCATCGCGTTGATTACGGCGGTTTTGCTGCAAGCGACGACGGGCTTGTTTGCCGCCGATGAAAACACGTTTACCGACAGCGGCTATCTAAACCATCTGGTCAGCTCGGACACGGGCAGTCTGATGCGCAAAATCCACGTCAATTTCTTCAATCTGCTGGCGGCATTGGCGGGACTACACATCGTTACGGTCTTGGCGTATAAGTTTTTGAAGAAAAAAGATTTGATCCGCCCGATGATCAACGGCTACAAGTATATCGAGGGGCAAACCGTTGCCTTGAAATTTGCTTCCGCCGCCAAACTGATTGCCGCCTTAGTAGTCACGGCTGCGGCGGTGGCTGCGATTTTGATGTTGAAATAACAATTTGAACAAATATAGTGGATTAACTTTAAATCAGTACGGCGTTGCCTCGCCTTGCCGTACTATC
>CALDNV010000353.1:0-9830 GCA_937914605.1 uncultured Neisseria sp. | reverse complement strand
CGGCGAGTTCAGCAATACGATGGTAATCGGTTGGTTTTGGACGTTTGCCTTAACCACCATCGAGCGTCCTGCTTCGCGGATATAACCGGTTTTCTGAAGCTCGATGTTCCAGCTGCCTTCGCGGACGAGGGCGTTGGAGTTTTTATAGTTTTGGCGGCCGTTTGCCGTCCAAACCGAGCCGTAGTTGGAGGTCGTGTTTTTGCGGATAAGCGGATATTTGCTTGCCGCGGCGACCATGCGGTTCAAATCGTTGGCGGTTGATACGTTTTGGAAATTCAGACCGGTAGGTTCGTAGAAACGGCTGCTGTGCATGCCCAGGCTTTGCGCTTTGGCATTCATGGCGGCAACAAATGCCGACATACCGCCCGGATAGGTGCGGCCCAGCGCGTGTGTTGCGCGGTTTTCGCTGCTCATTAGGCTCAGGTGCAGCAATTCGCCGCGCGTCAGCGTCGTGCCGACGGCAAGGCGGCTGCCTGTACCTTTCAGGCGGTCGATTTCGTCGGAGGTAATGGTAATGCGTTCGTTCATATCCAAACGCGCGTCCAAAACGACCATCGCGCTCATCAGTTTGGAAATGGACGCAATCGGCATCACGCGGTCTGCGTTTTTCTGATACAGGATTTCGCCTGTTTTGTTGTTAAAAATCAGGGCGGACTGCGATGTCAAAAGCGGCCCCGCCATCATCGCCTGAGCCTCGATTTTTTGTGCGTGGCTTAATGCGAAAGCTTCCATCGGGTCATTTTGGGTTGGAAAATTTTGTTCCAAAAATTGACCCAAAACGTCCATATCGTCTGCAGCGGCAGGGGCGGCGGCAACCGTCAAAGCCATACCCAAACAGGCGGCACTCAGTGTTTTATAAAATTTCATAACCGACATACTTCAACCAGTAGAATTTAAGACAATTGAATTATTAAAGGGGATATTTTGCTTAAAATACAACAAAATGTAAAGTTTAATATGGCTTTTTTGCGTTTGTTTGCATCTTTTTCCCAAATTGGAAACAATCTTAAGGATGGGAAATCATGGTGTGTTGCCATGCATCGGAGGGTCGTCTGAAAACCTTACGCCCAACAGCTTGCCATACGGTATTTGATAAACCTTAAGATACTGATTATACTTACCGACTTTGCCGAAAACCGTTCCCACAACATTCGGATAACGGTTTGCCGATATTGCTTGAAAACAGAAGATAAATTATGACTGAAGAAAAACGCTCCTGCTCGTTTTGCGGAAAATCCGAGCATGAAGTCAAAAACCTGATTGAAGGCGAAAACGCTTTTATCTGTAACGAATGTGTAGAAACTTGCGGCGTAATGCTGCAAAGTTCAGACGACCTCTCCGCAGACAAATCTGCAACGGATGCGTCCCATCCGAACAACAAGCTGCCCACGCCTGCCGAAATCGTCGCCAACCTCAACGACCACGTTATCGGTCAGGAACAAGCCAAAAAAGCCTTGGCGGTGTCGGTGTACAACCATTACAAACGCCTGCGCCACCCTAAAGCCAACGGCAACGTCGAATTGTCGAAATCCAACATCCTGCTTATCGGTCCGACCGGTTCGGGTAAAACCCTGTTGGCGCAGTCTTTGGCGCGCAAACTGGACGTGCCGTTCGTGATGGCGGATGCGACCACGCTGACCGAGGCGGGTTATGTCGGTGAAGACGTCGAGCAAATCATTACCAAACTTTTGGGTAAATGCGATTTCGATGTCGAAAAAGCCCAACGCGGTATCGTTTATATTGACGAAATCGACAAAATCTCGCGTAAAAGCGACAACCCGTCAATTACCCGCGACGTATCCGGCGAAGGCGTGCAACAAGCCTTGCTGAAACTGATTGAAGGTACGGTTGCCAGCGTTCCGCCCCAAGGCGGTCGCAAACATCCGAATCAGGAATTTATCAACGTCGATACGACGAACATCCTGTTTATCTGCGGCGGCGCGTTTGCAGGCTTGGAAAAAGTGATCCGTCAGCGTACTGAAAAAGGCGGTATCGGTTTTGGCGCGTCCGTTCACAGCAAGGACGAAAATGCCGACATTACCGGATTGTTTGAAATCGTTGAGCCTGAAGACTTGATTAAATTCGGTCTAATTCCCGAGTTAATCGGCCGTCTGCCCGTTATCGCCACGCTGGCGGAATTGGATGAAGACGCATTGGTCAACATTTTGACCGAGCCGAAAAATGCCTTGGTGAAACAATATCAAACCCTGTTCGGCATGGAAAATGTCGAATTGGAATTTGAAGAAGAAGCCTTGCGCAGCATCGCCCGTCAGGCAATGGAACGCAAAACCGGCGCGCGCGGCCTGCGCTCCATCGTTGAACGCTGCCTCTTGGATACCATGTATCAACTGCCTGATTTGAAAGGCGTGACCAAAGTTGTCATCGGTAAAAACGTCATTGAGAAAGGCGAACAGCCCAAGCTCCTGCGTGAAGACGGAAGCGAATATCAGGCAAACGCTCGGTAAAAGAACGAACCGGTCATTCCGATAAAACATAAAAGGTCGTCTGAAACCCTGTTTTCAGACGACCTTTTCGTATTTTTCAAGATAATTCGTTTCAATAGCAAACACCTATTACATCCGATAACATAAATATTCCAATTTTTGCCAAACTGGTCTATGATACCTAAAAGGATTGTTTACAATTCTTTGATTGCAAATCATTTGCAACGGATAGAAGAAAAACAGAAAAAAGGAACAAAGAGATGTTAGAAGCCTATCGCAAAGCCGCCGCCGAGCGCGCTGCCCTCGGTATCCCGCCCCTCCCTTTGAACGCGCAGCAAACCGCCGATTTGGTTGAGCTGCTGAAAAACCCGCCCGCAGGCGAAGGTGAATTCTTGGTCGAACTGCTTGCCCACCGTGTTCCGCCCGGTGTGGACGATGCCGCCAAAGTCAAAGCCTCATTCCTGGCTGCCGTTGCCGAAGGCAGCGCATCCAGCCCGCTGATTTCTCCCGAATATGCGACCGAACTTTTAGGTACGATGCTCGGCGGTTACAACATTCATGCCTTAATCGAACTTTTGGACAACGACAAACTCGCGCCCATCGCCGCCAAAGGTTTGAAACATACGCTTCTGATGTTCGATTCTTTCCACGACGTTCAGGAAAAAGCCGAAAAAGGTAACAAATACGCGCAGGAAGTTTTGCAATCTTGGGCGGATGCCGAATGGTTCACTTCACGCGCCAAAGTTCCCGAAAAAATCACCGTTACCGTCTTCAAAGTTGACGGCGAAACCAATACAGACGACCTCTCTCCCGCGCCCGACGCATGGAGCCGTCCCGATATTCCGCTGCACGCGCTGGCTATGCTGAAAAACCCGCGTGACGGCATCAATCCTGACAAACCGGGCGAAGTCGGTCCGATTAAATTGTTGGAAGAACTCAAAGCCAAAGGTCATCCCGTTGCCTATGTCGGCGACGTGGTCGGTACCGGTTCTTCACGCAAATCCGCGACCAACTCCGTCATTTGGCATACCGGCGAAGACATCCCGTTCGTACCGAACAAACGTTTCGGCGGCGTATGCTTGGGTGGAAAAATCGCGCCGATTTTCTTCAATACTCAAGAAGACTCTGGCGCGTTGCCGATTGAAGTCGATGTTTCCGCGCTGAAAATGGGTGATGTCGTCGATATTCTGCCTTATGAAGGCAAAATCGTGAAAAACGGCGAAACCGTTGCCGAGTTCAGCCTGAAATCCCAAGTATTGCTGGACGAAGTGCAAGCCGGCGGCCGTATCAACCTGATTATCGGCCGCGGTTTGACTGCCAAAGCGCGCGAAGCCCTGAAACTGCCTGCTTCCACCGAATTCCGTCTGCCTCAAGCGCCTGCCGAAAGCAAAGCCGGTTTCACGTTGGCACAAAAAATGGTCGGTCGCGCCTGCGGTCTGCCTGAAGGACAAGGCGTGCGTCCGGGTACTTATTGCGAACCGCGCATGACGACGGTCGGTTCGCAAGACACTACCGGTCCGATGACCCGCGACGAGTTGAAAGACTTGGCTTGTTTGGGCTTCTCCGCCGACATGGTAATGCAGTCTTTCTGTCACACCGCTGCTTATCCGAAACCTGTCGATGTGAAAACCCATAAAGAACTGCCAGCCTTTATTTCCACCCGCGGCGGCGTGGCTCTGCGTCCAGGCGATGGCGTGATCCACTCATGGCTCAACCGCCTGCTGCTGCCCGATACCGTCGGCACCGGCGGCGACAGCCACACCCGTTTCCCTATTGGTATTTCCTTCCCCGCAGGCTCCGGCTTGGTTGCTTTCGCAGCAGCCACCGGCGTCATGCCGCTCGATATGCCTGAGTCCGTATTGGTACGCTTCAGCGGCAAACTGCAACCGGGCGTAACCCTGCGCGACTTGGTGAACGCCATTCCGCTTTACGCGATTAAACAAGGTTTGCTGACCGTTGCCAAAGCCGGTAAGAAAAACATCTTCTCCGGCCGTATCCTCGAAATCGAAGGCCTGCCTGATTTGAAAGTGGAACAAGCCTTTGAATTGACCGACGCATCCGCCGAACGCTCCGCTGCAGGCTGTACCGTGAAGCTCAACAAAGAGCCGATTATCGAGTACATGAAATCCAACGTCGTGTTGATGAAAAACATGATTGCCGATGGCTATCAAGACCCGCGCACTTTGGAACGCCGCATCAAGGCCATGGAGAAATGGCTGGCAAATCCCGAATTGCTCGAAGCGGATAAAGATGCCGAATACGCCGCCGTGATTGAAATCAACATGGACGACATTAAAGAGCCGATTATTGCCTGCCCGAACGACCCTGACGACGTATGCTTCATGTCCGAACGTTCCGGCACCAAAATCGACGAAGTGTTCATCGGTTCGTGCATGACCAACATCGGCCACTTCCGCGCCGCTTCCAAACTCCTGGAAGGCAAGAGCGACATCCCCGTCCGCCTGTGGATGGCGCCGCCGACCAAAATGGACGCGAAAGAGTTGTCCGACGAAGGCCACTACGGCGTACTCGGCCGCGCCGGCGCGCGCATGGAAATGCCGGGCTGTTCATTGTGTATGGGTAACCAAGCACAAGTACATGAAGGCGCGACCGTCATGTCCACTTCCACCCGCAACTTCCCGAACCGCTTGGGTAAAAACACCTTCGTTTACCTCGGCTCGGCAGAGTTGGCGGCGATTTGCTCCAAACTGGGTAAAATCCCGACCGTTGAAGAATACCAAGCCAATATCGGCATCATCAACGAACAGGGCGACCAAATTTACCGCTACATGAACTTCAACGAAATCGACAGCTACAACGCAGTAGCCGAGACCGTGAATGTTTAATAAGTAGGTAAAACCGTTTCAGACGACCCCTCAGAGGCTAAACCCGTGAAGTCGTCTGAAAACAAAAAACAGAACAGTTTTCGCTGTTCTGTTTTTTTATAGTGGATTAAATTTAATCCACTATATTCTTGAGCTTAACGCCGCTCCTGCCTGCGTATCAGCCAAACGGCGAGCAGCGCGAAGGCTATGGTGGGCAATGCGCCGGCGAGGAAGGGTGGGACGCCGTAGAGTTGGCTGGTAAAGCCGAAGAGCCGTCCGGCGAAGTGGAACAGCAAGCCGAGGCAGATGCCGCCGAAGAGTTTCAAACCCATATTGCCGTGGCGGGTGGTTTGCGGAGTGAAGGCGAAGGCGACGAGCGCCATGACCCATGCGGCGACGGGGTAAACCAATTTGCGCCACCAGGCGATGGCGTAGATCTGGGTGTTTTGGTTGTTGTTTTCGAGGTGGCTAATGTAGGTGGTCAGTTCGCCGACGGACATTTGGTCGGGTTTGACGAGCAATACGTCCATCAGGTTGCGTTTGACGGCGATCGGCCAGTTTTCTTCGGCGGCAGTCGAGACTTCGACTTTGTCTTCGCTAAGCGTGCTGCGGCGGATGTTTTTCAACTGCCAACTGCCGTCGTTGTTTAAAACGGCGGACTCGGCTTCCGTTGCCTGCGTCAGCTCGTTTTTGTCGTTGCGCACCCAAATTTTAATGCCCAGCAGGGTATGGTCGGGCAGCATTTCGCGCACGTTGATGATGCTGTTTTTTTCTTTGAGCCAAAGCCCGGTATTGCCGGTGCTGATTTTGCCGTTGATTGCGGCGGATTTGATGTTTTCGGCTTTTTGGCTGAGGACGGGGGCAATCCATTCGCCGAGCGCGGCGGTGGCGATGGCGAAAATCAGTCCGAACTGCGACAGGATCAGCAGCAGCTTTTTGGTACTCATGCCGCTTGCTTTGATGACGGTCAGTTCGCTGCCGGCGGCAAGTTGGCTGAGGGAGACGAGTCCGCCGATGAGGACGGCGAGGGGCATGAGTTCGTAAGCGCGCGCGGGCATCTGCATGAGGACGTATTGCGCCATGGTTGCGCCGTTATAGCTGCCTTTGCCCAAGTCGCCGACTTCGTTGATGATCTCGAAAAAGCTGTATAGGGCGAGGAAGGCCAGGAGGGCGTAAACCGCCATAACCGCCATTTGGCGGATGATGTAACGTGAAATCAGGTTCATTTTCCGCCTTTCAATGTCAGACTTTTGCCAACCGCCCGCCAGAAGGGCTGGCTGGGCATGCTGCGGACGCGCAGAAGTACGACGGCAATGGCGAACATGATGATGTGCATGGGCAGCAGTCCGAGCCAGAAATGGATTTTGCCGTCTTCCACGGCATTGCGCAGGAAGGTCAGTCCGTTTTGGTAAATCAGGAAAAGCCCGATGGCGACGAGGATATTGTAGGTGTGGCCGCTGCGCGGGTTGAAATAGGAAAGCGGTACGGCAAGCAGGCAGAGCAGGAGGACGCTGACGGTCAGCGAGATACGCCACATCAATTCCGCCTGATGTTGCGGGTTGCTGCTGCCGATGAGCTGCGATGTCGGGATGGTGCGGCGGTGGGAAACGGGGTCGATGAGTTTGGGCGTGGTGCTGATAATCAGGCTGAGGTTTTGGAAGGAAACGCGGTTGTAGTCGGCTTTGCCGGGCGTACCGCTGTAACGGTAGCCGTTGCGCAGGTCGAGCGTGCGCTTGTTGTCGTTCAGCGAGAAATTGCCTTCTTTGGCGAAGATAATGTTGTCGTTGCCGTTTTTATCCTGTTCGCGCAGGAACAGATTTTTCATGATGCCCGATTCGGTGTCGAAGGTTTCGACGAAGTAAACCCTGCCGTTGCGCTTGCCCAGGCTGTTGAACTCGCCTGCTTCCACCATGGACAATTCTTGTTTCTGCTTGAGGAGTTCGGCGTATTCGCGGCTGCGCAGTTCCGCCCACGGCATCACCCAAAGCTGCATGACGGCAATCAGGATGGCAAACGGTACGGCAAACTGCATGACGGGGCGTATCCACTGTTTCAACGCCAATCCGCAGGAGAGCCAGACCGACATTTCGCTGTCGCGCCAGTAGCGGGTCAATACGGTCAGCGTGCTGATGAACGCAGTCAAAACCAGCAAAAGCGGCGTCATGCCGATAACCCAGAAACCGACCAATGCCAACACAGCATCGATGGCGACGCGCCCGTCGGCGGCACGGCCGAGCAGGTTGATTGCCTGAGTGGAGACCAACACCGCCAAGAGGACGACGAAAATGCCGACGGCGGTAAAAGAGAGTTCTTTGATGAAGTTTCTTTGATAAATCATAGAATCGCGGCTAGGAGCGGTAGCGGTTCGGCGCAGGCGGATTGTCTGCGCAAGGTTTCAGACGACCTCTCAAATGGAGTACAATCTTTCCAACCGTTTTCAGACGACCCCTTAATGCAAAGGGTCGTCTGAAACTACCCGAAACCATCTCAATCAGGAGAATAAACGTGGAATTTAGCACAAAAGCCGGAACCTTGCAGCCGCAACAGGCAGGCGCGCAGTTATTTGTCTGCACCGAAACCGCGCAATTAAACCACCCGACCGCCCTTGCCCTTTTGTCTTCGCTTGAAGAAGGTCAAACTTTTGCCGACACCAAAATCCCGACGGACAACGGTTTGCAGGCAGTCGCTGTCGTCCGCCTCGACAAAACCGACCGCACCGCGCTGAACAAAGCCGCTGCCGAAGCCGCGAAATGGGCGCAAAATCAGGAAACGGTCAATGCGGACATCCATGCCTTCGATGAAGCGCAAGCCGCCGCCGTTGCCGAAGCCTTTGCCATCGCGTTCGGCAACGCCGCCTACCGTTTCGACCGCTACAAAAAAGAAGCCAAGCCCGCCAAATTCGCACAAGCCGTGTTCCACACCGCACACGAAGCCGCCGTCAAAGAAGCCCTGCGCGTCGCCGAAGCGCAGGTTTACGGACAAAGCCTCTGCCGCGACTTGGGCAACGCCGCACCCAACGAATGCACGCCCGAATTTTTAGCGCGCACCGCCAAAGCAGAAGCCGAAAAACTGGGCGCACACGCCAAAATCATTGAAAAAGACTACATCAAAGAGAACATGGGTTCGTTCTGGTCGGTCGCCAAAGGCAGCGTGGAAGACCCCTATCTGATTGAATTGAGCTACTTCGGCGCAGCCGACAAAGAAGCCGCCCCCGTCGTCTTGGTCGGCAAAGGCATCACCTTCGACACCGGCGGCATCTCCCTCAAACCCGGCCTGAACATGGACGAAATGAAGTTTGACATGTGCGGCGCGGCAACCGTCATCAGCACCTTCTGCGCCGCCGTCAAACTGCAACTGCCGATCAACCTCGTCGCCGTCGTCGCCACCTGCGAAAACATGCCTTCCGGCGCGGCCAACAAACCGGGCGACGTCGTGAAAAGCATGAAAGGCCTGACGATTGAAGTGTTGAACACCGATGCCGAAGGCCGTCTGATTTTGTGCGACGCACTCACTTACGCCGAGCAGTTCAAGCCTAAAGCCGTCATCGACGTCGCCACCCTGACCGGCGCGTGCATCATCGCCTTGGGACATGACGTCAGCGGCGTGATGGGCAACAATCAGGATTTGATCGACAGCCTGCTGGCTGCTTCCCGCAACGTAGACGACAAAGCATGGCAACTGCCGCTCTTTGAAACCTACAAAGACCAGCTCAAATCCAACTTCGCCGACATTCCCAACATTGGCACGCCCGGCGCAGGCACGATTACCGCCGCCACCTTCCTGTCCTATTTCACCGAAGACTACCCGTGGGCGCACCTCGACATCGCGGGTACGGCATGGAAATCCGGCAGCGAAAAAGGCGCGACCGGCCGCCCCGTTCCCCTGTTGCTGAACTATCTGCGCAACGTGAAATAAACTTTGACGCCTGCGGGGACAAAGCCATCGCCTCCGCAGGTCGTCTGAAAACGGAACCGCATCATCTTCTGACATAACCCGACAAACGGAGAACCATGATGAAACCGCTATTTGCCGCATTGTCCGTCGCCTTTCTGCTCGGCACGACCGTCAGCGTCCACGCCGCGGAACAGGCAAAACCTGCCGACCGCAGCGTCCAAGTGTACAAAAAAGCCGACTTGGCGGAGTGGAACCGCGAAAACGCAGCCGGAGGCAAAGGCCCGCTGCTCGGCCGCTTTGCCTTCAACCGCCACCAGACCGCCGCCCAAGACGCGTTCAGGGAAATCGGCTGGCTGACCCTGCCGCCGGGCGCATCCATCGGTGAACACAAACACACCGACAACGAAGACGTTTACATCATCGTATCGGGCAAAGGCCTGTTTACCGACAGCACGGGCAAACAGACACAAGTCGGCGCCGGCGACATCACCATCGCCCGCCCCGGACAGTCTCATGCGCTGAAAAACATCGGCAAAGAGCCGCTGGTCTTCCTTGACCTGATTGCCGAAACCGCCGCTGCCCAAGCTGCCAAATAGCAGTCATCAAACCGACAAGGTCGTCTGAAAACTGAACTGGCCCCCAAATCTTGGACACTCATAAAAGCCTA
>CALDNV010000352.1:0-5137 GCA_937914605.1 uncultured Neisseria sp. | reverse complement strand
AGACTATATACAGGCAAAAACTTGGTTTCACAAAGCAGCAGACCAAGGGGAAGACAGTGCGCAATTTTACTTGGGTTTGATGTATTACTCAGGCGAAGGCGTAGGCCAAGATTATAAACTTGCCAAGTCATGGTTTGAAAAAGCCGCCAAGAAAGGCAATGCCAAAGCGCAATATAATTTAGGCATCATGTACGCAGAGGGACAAGGCGTTACCCAAAATTATCCCAAGGCAAAATATTGGTACAAAAAAGCGGCAGAACAAGGCAATGCCAACGCCCAAAACAACTTAGGCGTTTTATACGAAAACGGACAAGGGGTAACCCAAAACTTTACCCAGGCAAAATCTTGGTTTGAAAAAGCCGCCGCCCAAGGCAATACGCTCGCGCAACATGCTTTGGAATACATTGTGCAGCAAAATCAAAACTGAACCCTGGATTTTTCCCAATACACCATTATCAATGGGTGAACCCTGTTCAATGCCCAGCGGGCAACTTTGCAAAGAAAGCTAAAAACAATAAGGCATACGGTTATAGTTATAACTGTATGCCTTATTTGCTGTTTCAATCCAATTTCAATTGCAATATTTATTGATATCGCTTTGATAATGTTTAATCAAATCATCACGATTTGCAGTGCGCGCACTTTCCGCAAACTGACGGTTTACGCGGGCAATCCGACAGTTGTCTTCTTTATTTTTTCGGTTTTCTTCTTCAACCTTCTTATTCTGCTCCTCAACCTGCTTATTCTGAGCCAAAATCTTCTCGTTCAGCTTAGCCTGCTGCTCTGACAGCGTCCCTTCTTGGGCATTTTCCGGTTTGGCAACTGCAGGCGTCACGTTACGGGTTCGAATGTTCACAATATTCGAACGTTCCGGCTGCAAACGATTAGGCGTATCGGAGTAGCTGGTGCTGCCACTGCCGCTTTTCCATGTATAAACATTATTTCCGGCCATTGCTCCGGCAGCATACAAAACGCCAAGCAAAAATAAGGATAAAGATGATTTTTTCATTTTGTTTTCATCGTAAACGTGTTTTCAGACGACCCTATTTTACTTGATTTTTAAAAATATGTCATATTAATTCAAAAATATGCATCGTAATGGTGTCGTAAAAAAATAATCTCAAATTGCAAACAATCCGCTGTCAACAAATCTTAGCGGGTGTTATAATGCCGTGCATCTTGCACAAACTGAAAGACTGAGCATCATGCGTATCGTAGAAAAAGCCTATACTTTCGACGATGTTTTGTTGGTTCCTGCACATTCAACCGTGCTGCCACGAGACGTTAAACTTCAAACCAAGCTCACCCGCGAAATCACGCTCAACCTCCCCTTACTTTCCGCCGCAATGGACACCGTTACCGAAGCACGCCTCGCCATTTCCATGGCGCAAGAAGGCGGTATCGGCATTATCCATAAAAACATGACGCCCGAAATGCAGGCGCGTGCTGTTTCCAAAGTGAAACGCCACGAGAGCGGCGTAGTGAAAGACCCGGTAACGGTTGCCCCGACGACGCTCATCCGCGAAGTATTGGAAATGCGCGCGCAACGCAAACGCAAAATGTCCGGCCTGCCCGTCGTTGAAAACGGCAAAGTAGTAGGTATCGTTACCAACCGCGACCTGCGTTTTGAAAACCGACTCGACCTGCCCGTTTCCGCCATCATGACCCCGCGCGAACGCTTGGTTACCGTCCCCGAAGGCACAAGCATCGACGAAGCGCGCGAACTGATGCACGAACATAAAGTCGAGCGCGTTTTGGTCTTGAACGAAAAAGACGAGCTTAAAGGCTTGATTACCGTAAAAGATATTTTGAAAACCACCGAGTTTCCAAACGCCAACAAAGACTCTGAAGGCCGTTTGCGCGTAGGTGCGGCAGTCGGCACAGGAGGCGACACCGAAGAGCGCGTAAAAGCCTTGGTCGGAGCGGGAGTCGACGTCATCGTCGTCGATACTGCACACGGCCATAGCCAAGGCGTTATCGAACGCGTGAAATGGGTAAAAGAAACCTATCCGCACATCCAAGTCATCGGCGGCAATATCGCAACCGCCAAAGCCGCTTTGGATTTGGTCGCAGCAGGAGCAGACGCCGTCAAAGTCGGTATCGGTCCGGGTTCAATTTGTACCACCCGTATCGTTGCAGGCGTAGGCGTGCCGCAACTGACTGCCATTCACAACGTTGCCGAAGCCCTCAAAGGCACCGGCGTTCCGCTGATTGCCGACGGCGGCATCCGCTTCTCCGGCGACATCGCCAAAGCTCTGGCAGCAGGCGCATACAGCGTCATGCTCGGCGGGATGTTCGCGGGTACGGAGGAAGCACCGGGCGAAATCGAACTCTACCAAGGCCGCTCGTACAAATCCTACCGCGGTATGGGTTCTCTGGGAGCAATGAGCCAAGGCTCCGCCGACCGCTACTTCCAAGATAAAACCGACAGCACCGATAAATACGTCCCCGAAGGCATCGAAGGCCGCGTTCCCTACAAAGGTCCGATTGTGAACATCATCCACCAACTGACCGGCGGTTTGCGCTCCAGCATGGGCTATTTGGGCTGCGCCAATATCGAAGAAATGCATGAAAAAGCGGAATTTGTAGAAATTACCTCCGCCGGCATGAGCGAATCCCACGTTCACGATGTCCAGATTACCAAAGAAGCGCCGAACTATCACCGCTAAGGTAAAATGAACAAAGGTCGTCTGAAAAGCTTTTCAGACGACCTTACTTACAAAAAAATTACAAATCGTTATTCCACTTCAACTGGCTTGCCTTGCTTATCAATATAAAAGAATTCATCTTCACTAAAATCTTCGTCTTTAAACATATTCTTCATATTAACAAGTGCTACACCATTTTGGAAATCATTGAAAGTACCAAATTTGAACGGGATAACCACTTTGCCGGTTTTATCTAAATAGCCGAATTTGCCGTTTAATTCCGCACCAATCAAACCCTCACTCAATGAACCTAAATATTCATATTTAAAGGGGATAACTACCTTTCCCTTTTTATCGATATAACCGTATTTATCATTTTGTGAAACCCTTGCCATACCATCTTCAAAATTAGAAGCGCTTTTATATCGCGCAGGAATTACCCACTGATTTCTTTTATCGATATAACCCCATTTATCAAGAATCTGAACAGCGGCTACACCTTCATTAAAATAAAAAGCCTCTTCATATTTTGTTGGAATAACCATCTCGCCTTTTGTATTGATATAGCCATATTTATTTGTATCAGCAGTGACAACTGCAGCCAGTCCTTCACTGAATGAATCGGCTTTAACATATTGAAACGGAATGACAACTTTGCCATTTTTGTCAATAAAGCCCCATCTGCCTTTTTGTTTGACAGGAGCAATACCTTGTTCAAAATCACCAGGCAAGTCTTGAAATTTTAAAGGAATAACTTCTTTACCACTGGCATTGATATAACCGCATAAAATCTGATCTGATTTTCCTACTATTTTACAAACTGCTGCCAATCCTTCAGAAAAATCGCGGGCAACGTAATATTTGAGCGGAACAATAACTTTCCCTTGTCGATTGACAAAACCATACAAAAAAGGAATCTTCTCGTTACCCGGCTTAGTAACCATAGACAAGCCTTCTTCATTCAGACAATAAACCGTGTCATAACCTTCTCTGCCGGATAATTTTGGTTTTTCGCAGGTATCAGCCAGTGCAATAGGCATATACATTGATGCGATAAATGCACCTAAGAATATTTTCTTCATACATTAACCTTGTTGAAAATGATGCGCGGATTTTATAAAAATTCATAAGGCATGTCCATATTCAAAACCGGCAAGATTACTGAAAATATTTTCAGACGACCTCTTATTCAAAATATAGTGGATTAAATTTAAATCAGGACAAGGCGACGAAGCCGCAGACAGTACAGATAGTAAGGCAAGGCGAGGTAACGCCGTCTTGGTTTAAAGTTAATCTACTATACAAGTACTGGTTTTATCTATAAACCTTTAATCATCATATTTTACCTTGCAACTATTTCTTAAAAATATAGAAAATCAGCTACACTTCCTTAGCCATAAAAATATTTTCCAGTGTTTTCCTAAATGCCATCATATTAATGCTTTCGTCTATATCAATTTCGATGTGTTTTTTAATTTTCAGAGATTCCTGAATATCTTCCCCAAAATCAAAAGATAAAACGTGATCAATTAAATTATAAGCAACATCATTACTCTCAATTGAAAAAGTTTGCTCATTAAACTCAAAATAGATTTTATCGTCTTCGTTTTGATTGAAGGTTAAAGTGAAGTAATGAAAATCTCCCAAATCAAAATAGATATAAGATAAACCTTCATCATCAGACTCATCAAACAAGATCTCTATTGGCTTCCACATAACTGATGTCCATATAAATTTTATATAAATCCCTATTTTCCAGCTTATTATTTTTTTATTTTATTCTTTATTCCTTATTCCAACCTTAACTCATCGGCATCATAGCATCTCTTTCTATGTAAACTTAAATAAAAAATTCAATTTTTTTTTTGAAAATCAGAACGCTCAATTAAATTCCAGCCTAAATAACTATTATGCCATCAATTAGAAACCTGACAATTGAAACAAATTTCGTTTTTTCAGACGACCTTCCAAACCAAGCCTTTACAGCAAGTTACCCTGCCCTAAAATCTCAAAAACTGTTAGAATACAGGGCTGTTTGAGCATATATTGCTCCCTGTGCAAACCGATGTTGACGTGAAACAAACTTACAGTCGGTTTCATAGCAGTTTTGGCGCCACCATCGGTATAATCGCCGTTGATGTGCTTTCAGCGATACTCACAGGTCGTCTGAAATGTAACAAAGCTACTTTTCTTTTTTCATCCTCATTTGGAGAATATTCATGAGCGCAATCGTTGATATTTTTGCCCGCGAGATTTTGGATTCACGCGGCAACCCCACCGTAGAATGCGATGTATTGCTGGAGTCCGGCGTAATGGGCCGTGCCGCCGTACCGAGCGGTGCGTCTACCGGTCAAAAAGAGGCTTTGGAACTTCGCGACGGCGACAAATCCCGCTACTCGGGCAAAGGCGTATTGAAAGCAGTTGAACACGTCAACAACCAAATTGCCCAAGCCCTGATCGGTATCGATGCCAACGAACAGTCCTACATC
>CALDNV010000351.1:0-6165 GCA_937914605.1 uncultured Neisseria sp. | reverse complement strand
CTCTTTGAGCTAAGGCGAGGCAACGCCGTACTGGTTTAAAGTTAATCCACTATATTTTCCAACAGGTTTGCCGGCGGATTATTGGCTGCGTTTGATAATCAGCTTGTCTTCGGTGACTTCGGCATTGAGCGCGGTTGCCATTTCCTTGACGACATTGTCCAAATCGCTTTCTTTGATATTGGGATCGTATTGAGAAGCCAGTTTGAGCACTTCTCTGATGAAGTTTTTATCGACCTCCGCGTTGACGTTGTATTTCAGCTTACTGAGGAGGTCTTGTTGAAGCTGCTCGTCGTTTTTATATTCGATAGGCGGAATGGAGGCGTCTGCATCGGCTTTGACCACGCTGTTGTTCAAGTAGATTTGATTGCCTTTTGAGTCGAATTTGATGCCGGTTTTTAAAAAGGTTTTTACGGCTTCCATCAGTTCTTTTTGTGTGTCGGGGCTGTTCATATCGACGCACTCTTTACCTTGACGGTCGAAGAATTTATTGATGCGGTCGATACCTTCGCCATTGATATCGCGGAGGTTGAAGTTGTAATGTATGCGGTCGAATTTGATGTTGTTGATGCGGAAGTTTTCGATTTCGCTTTGTCCTTCCATAGCGTATTTGTTGTCTTTTGCAGACTGTTTGCTTCCTGCTTTGATTTTGTCGACAGCGAAATCAAAGGTTTGGTTGCCCATTTTGAATGCGGCAGAGTCTACGGTGAAGAGGGATGTGCCGTTGCGCAATGCAGTGGTGTCACCTTTTTCCATATCGGCCTGATATTTAACGTTTTTCAAGCTAAATTGGTATCCCGGGCTTTCAGGTTTGTCAGGGTGTGAGGCAGTCATGCCGGGCCATTCGAAATTGAAATTATCGAGATGGTACTGATGGTCGGATTTGTGGCCTTTGACAGCCAAAGTCGCCGTTTCCCATTTGACTTCGTCGGAATCGATGTTTAATGAGCCTGCCGGTGCGGTCAGTTTGCCCTCTAATTCGCCACCCCAAGAAAGCACGGTATTGCCGTCCAACCGGAATATTTCTTTATTGTCATCTCCAATCAGATAGAGTTTGGTTTGGATGGTGTAGCCGTTCAGACCGCGGGTAATAATGTCCTCGCCGCGTATTGAGAATTTTGTGTCCTGATGGCACAAGTCGGGCGTGATGTCGCCCCTCCATGAAGCTTTACCCGAAGTGAGGCCCATGTCGAATTTATCCAGAGTGATTTTCAGGCGTTTGTCGGCATCGGGATTGTTTTGGAAATAGTATTCCTGTTTCAATTTGTTATCGGCATAAATGCCGCCGCCAACAGTTGCTCCTCCCAGTGCGGCGATGCCGACTAATGTCGCAATGATGCTTTTTTTCATGTCTTGTCCTTAAGCAGGTGGTAAAAATGTAATGGATGGATTGGAATCGGGTAGATTCGAATCGGCTTTGCGCAAGATAGGGCAGTTTTCCAGTTGGACTCAAACTGCGACGCTGCAGGGTTGCGCTTTGGCGGAAATTGGATCAACTGACGGTATTTGCCTATGCCGATTTTAAAAATGCCAATATTGTAATATAAAAAGGTCGTCTGAAAACTTTCAGACGACCTTTTTTCAACCGTTCAAGTGATTAACAACATCTTCCGCCGTTTGCGCCGCAGCGGCGTTTGCGGCAGTAGTCTTGAAATTGCAGCTCGGTCATGACGGGGGCGTTGGGATTATGTTTGCGCTGTTGGGCAACGTAGTTTTCATAATCGGGCACGCCTGCCATGAGGTTGGCGGTAAGTTTGGCGGTTTTCCACCAAGCGGCGAGTTTACGCTTCACCTTGTGCCTCCGGTTGTTTGCCATCGCGGTACACTGCCGGAATTTCTTTGGCGGTCGGCCAGCCGACTTTGCGTGCTTTCATGGCAGTACGTACGCCGTAGATGGCAACGATGACGACGACGGAGAGGAACAATGCGGTCAAGCCGGCATTGATTTTGTCGTTGAAGATAATCTGCGACATTTCGCCGATGTCTTTAGCGGGCGCGAGGACTTCGTTTTTAGCCAATGCGTCGCTGTATTTGCCGGCATGGGCAAGGAAGCTGACACGCGGGTCGCTGTGGAACAGTTTTTGCAGACCGGCGTAGCAGGTTACAAACAGTACGCCGACGGCGGGAACGAGTGCTACCCAGACATAACGGTCGCGTTTCATCTTAATCAGCACAACGGCACACATAATCAAGGCTACGCCTGCCAGCATTTGGTTGGCGATGCCGAACAAAGGCCAGAGCGAGTTGATGCCGCCCAGCGGGTCGGTTACGCCGGTGTAGAGGAAGTAGCCCCACAATGCCACGGCGAAGAAGGTCGCAATCAGGTTGGCAGGGATGGAGTCGGTGTTGCCGAAAGGTTTGTAGAAGATGCTGCCCAAGTCTTGAATCATGAAACGTGCGACGCGCGTACCGGCATCGACAGCGGTCAGGATGAACAAGGCTTCAAACAACAGGGCAAAGTGATACCAGAATGCCATCATGGCTTCGCCCGGAATCAGGCGGCTCATGATGTGTGCCATACCGACTGCGAGGGTTGGCGCACCGCCCGCACGGGAAAGGATGGTGTTTTCGCCCACTTCCTTAGCGGTGTGCAACAGGGTTGCGGCATCAACGGGGAATTGCAGCTTGGTGGTAATCACTTCAGCGGCGGTATTGGCATCTGTACCAATCAGGGCTGCGGGGCTGTTCATGGCGAAGTACACGCCGGGATCAAGCGATGACGCGGCAGCCAAGGCCATAATCGCCACGAAGCTTTCCATAATCATACCGCCGTAACCGATCATGCGGACGTGGGTTTCGTTTTCCAGCATTTTCGGCGTGGTACCGGAAGAAATCAGCGCGTGGAAGCCCGAAACCGCACCACAGGCGATGGTAATGAAGAGGAACGGGAACAATGCGCCTGAGAATACCGGACCGGAACCGTCGATGAAGTGGGTCACGGCAGGCATTTGCAGCGCAGGGCTGACGATGAGGATGCCGATGGCGAGGGCGACAATCGTACCGATTTTCAGGAAGGTAGAGAGATAGTCGCGCGGAGTCAGCAGCAGCCATACCGGCAATACTGATGCTACGAAGCCGTAAATCATAATCGCCCAAGTGAGCTGGATGCCGTCAAGGTCAAACCAAGGACCGATGGAGCTGTGTGCCACATTGTCGCCGTAAATGACCGCCAGCATCAGCAGGATAAAGCCGACGATGGAAATCTCGCCGATTTTGCCCGGACGGATATAGCGAGTGTAAATGCCCATAAACAGCGCAATCGGCATGGTGGCGGCAATCGTGAACGTACCCCAAGGGCTGTGAACCAGTGCTTTCACCACAATCAGCGCCAACACCGCCATGATGATGACCATAATCATCAAAATACCGATGGAGGCAATCACGCCCGGGACGGTGCCGAGTTCTTGTTTTACGATATCGCCCAAAGACTTACCGTCGCGGCGCATGGAGACGAATAAGACCATCATGTCTTGTACCGCGCCGGCAAACACTACGCCGAAGATAATCCACAGCGTACCCGGCAAATAACCCATTTGCGCAGCCAATACGGGACCGACCAAGGGACCTGCGCCCGCAATCGCGGCAAAGTGGTGTCCGAACAATACGCCTTTGTGTGTCGGCACATAGTCCAAACCGTCATTGTGCCGCTCGGCGGGCGTGAGGCGGTTCGGATCAAGCTGCATCACATATTTGGCGATGTAGAGACTGTAAAAACGGTAAGCGATGCAGTACACCGATACGGCGGCGGTGACCATCCATACCGCGCTGACCTGCTCGCCCCGACTGATGGCCAAAGTGGTAAAGGACGCTACGCCGACCAAAACCACAATGCCCCAAATAAGGAACGTTTTGAGCGATTTCATTGTTTAATCCTTAAAATACAAGAGTGAGAATATTCGGGTTCTTATTGTTGCGGGGGGACAAACTGCATCCCGAAGCATTTATGGAAGAAAAAAATGAAGCGATGATGGTGCGGGAACCCTGGCTTGAGATAATTAATAAACAAGGGAACCAAAACCCTAGAATGTTAACTATCATCAAGCCTAGCGTAAGGTTAACACAATCCGATAACGTGCGGGCTAGATTTAACTCAAGCAATCGTCATTCATTACGATATTACCGCTTATTTTTTGACAGATTCTTTACACAATATCCTGACAAAGAGAAAGGTCGTCTGAAAACCGAATTTGGGTTTTCAGACGACCTTTTGTATGGAAGAGCGAAAGCAGTGAAGGAGTTGCTTACCGGTTTACGGTTGGGCATGCCGTTTTCTGTCCGCGTGTTCCTTGAGGGTGGCACACATGCCGGCAGTGTTGCCGCCGTTCATGAGCATGACCGGTTCGCCGTTGAGGGCGTAGCCGCCGCTGCCGTCATCGGAGATGACCGTTTTGTTGTCGTCCAGCTTTAGGCTGTTTGGCGTTTTTTGCCAGCGGCCGTTTTTGACCTCGTTTTGCACAGCCATGCAATAGCTGCCATTTGCCAGGATACCGACAAGCTGCGAATCCATGGTCATGTAAACGCCGGGAGGCGGGGTTTTGGCAAAGGCCTGTGTCGACAACATCAGAGCGACGGCGGTTAGAAGTTGGAGTGTGTTTTTCATATTAAATTATGCGTTGCCGCGTTTCGGGTCGTTCGGGCGCAGTTGGGCGGCGAGTTTGTCGAGGATGCCGTTGACGAATTTGTGCCCGTCGGTGCCGCCGAAGGTTTTGGTCACTTCGATGGCTTCGTTGATGATGACGGGGTAGGGGGTTTCGGGCATCGCGCTCAATTCGTGGCATGCCATCAGCAGGACGGCGCGTTCGATGGGGCTGAGGTCTTTTTCGTCGCGGTCGAGCAGGGGGCGGATTTGTTGGATGTATTCGGCGGCGTGGGTGTGCGTGCCGAAGAAGAGTTTGTTGAACAGCTCTTCGTCTGCTTTGGTGAAGTCGGGCTGGTCTTGGATGTTTTTAGCGATTTCGGGGGCGGCGGTGTTGTTGATGCCGGCTTGGTAGAGGGCTTGTACGGCTAACTCGCGGGCGCGGCGGCGTGGGGTTTTCATGGGGATTCCTTCGTTGGCGGCACGGTGGGTGCGGTAATGAATGTTTCAGACGACCTCTGTCGGATGACGGGTCGTCTGAAAACGGTTTGTCCGGTAGATGGTGCGAAACCGGAATGCGGTAAAGCTATGGGTTTCGCGTTCGGGCTTATTCTTCTTCGTCGTCAAACTGCTCTTCAATCAGGCGGTTGACGAGGTTGGCGCACTCGACGGCGACTTTAGCGGCGTCGGCGGCTTTTTCTTCAATGCGCGCGACGGCTTGTTCGTCGTTTTCGGTGGTCAGGATGGCGTTGGCGATGGGGATGTTGTAGTCGAGTCCGACACGGGTTACGCCTGAACCGGATTCGTTGGAAACGAGTTCGAAGTGGTAGGTTTCGCCGCGGATGACGACGCCGATGGCAATCAGCGTGTCGTATTGCTCGGAGGCTGCCATGTTTTGCAGGACGAGCGGTACTTCGAGCGCGCCGGGTACGGTGGCGATGGTGATGTTGTCGTCGGCTACGCCCAATTCTTGCAGGGTGCGGCAGCAGACTTTGAGCATTTCGCTGCCGATTTCGTTGGTAAAGCGGGCTTGTACGATGCCGATGCGCAGGTGTGCGCCGTCGAGGTTCGGGGCGATGATGTTCATGGTGTTTCCTTGTATTTTGAGCGGTAAACGGGTTTTCAGACGACATTTGGCTTTTCTGAAAACGATATTTGGGGATTTATTCTTGTGGCTGCCAGTCGGCAACGGCTTGAAACTCGCCGTCTTCGCCTATTTCCCATGCGCTGCCTTCGGGTTGGGTTATGAGCGCGGCGATAGCGGGGTTGGACTGGGTAATTTCGGAAAGGCTGACGACGCTGAAATTGTCAGGATCGTCGGTGTATTCGTCGGTTTCGTCGCCGCTGAAGAAACGCCAGCCGCTGTCGTTTTCGAAAACGGGGGCTTCGCGGTAGAGAAAGCCGACGGGTTCGCCTTGTTTGGCTACCGTGTTGGTGACGATGCAGCGGTCGAGGGCGGCGGAGAGGGCTTGGGCAAATTTATTCATTGTGGTGTGTGCATGCCGTAAAAATTGTGCGGATTTTATCATGATTAGGGCAGCCTCTGCACCGTGTATCTTTATATTTGCCGCTTATGGTTTGATGGTACAATG
>CALDNV010000350.1:0-6131 GCA_937914605.1 uncultured Neisseria sp. | reverse complement strand
TCCGGCGGCTTCGTTGACTAAATCGGGATTGGTGACGGCGGCGGTATTGATGCTGGCTTTGTCCGCGCCGGCATTGAGCAGGCGGCGGATGTCGGCGACGGTGCGTACGCCGCCGCCGACGGTCAGCGGAATGAAAACTTGTGAGGCAACGTCTTCGATGACGTGCAAAATGGTGTCGCGGTTGTCGGAGGAGGCGGTGATGTCGAGGAAGGTCAGCTCGTCTGCACCTTCGTCGTTGTAGCGTTTGGCGACATCGACAGGATTGCCCGCATCGCGCAAACCAAGGAAGTTTACGCCTTTGACGACGCGGCCGTCTTTAACGTCGAGACAGGGGATGATGCGTTTTGCCAGTGCCATTTCGAATGCCTTTCCAAACCTAGGAATGAGGTCGTCTGAAAGTGGGGGCAGCGGGTTTCGCTAAAACCCATACAACGGATTTTACCCAAACGGACAATCCGTTTCAGACGACCTTTCAAATCATTGATACCGGCAAGGCAGGTGTTACGCCAGCCAGTTGTGCACCCATTTGGGCAGGTGTTGGAGCAGTTGGAAATAGCCGACGCCTGCAATGGCGGCGAATACGCAGGAAGTCATAAAGCTGCCGCTGAAGCGTCCGACGATATAAAACACTGTGCTGGCAAATGCCCACAACGCGCCGTTAAACACCATCCAATAGGTGTCGATCATCGGCATATCGAACGCGGAAAGCTGGCGGACGAGGATGGCGATGATGGTAAATCCCAAACCTTCGCTGACGGCGCGCACGTTGCGGCCGGACGACCAGATAATCCAAAAGCCCAAAATAAATGCTTCAAACATGAAATACCCCTTGAAAAGTAAATAAAACTAGTGAGTGTGGGATGGTGAGTCCCAAACAATATTCGGCGGTCTGCCGCCTTTTATTGTGAAGAAAAATGGACGAACCCGTCTTTTGTCCTGCCTGTGCAGACAGGACAACAATGAAAGCAAACAGGTTCAACCGAGTATTGTGTATCTTCGCCCCGCTATATTGTTTGAAAACGGCGGGACAAGTGAGTAAGAAAACGTTGGGTCATTTCAGACGACCTGGATGGTTGTTTTTAAATAAGGTCGTCTGAAAACGAGCGCAGCGAGTTTCGCTAAAACGCACGCAGTGAGTTTCGCTAATAATGAGTGTAACGAATTTCGCCAAAACGAGTGCGGCGGGTTCCGCCAATACAACTTATGCCAACGAATCTGCCAACTGCTGCGCTTGGGCAAAATCAATACTGCCCTCGTAAATCGCACGACCGGTAATCGCACCCGCCACGCCGTGTTTCTCAACGGCACACAAAGCGCGGATGTCGTCCAAATTGGTCAATCCGCCCGATGCGATAACCGGAATGGCGACGGCTTGCGCCAGTTTGACGGTTGCGTCGATGTTCACGCCGCTCATCATGCCGTCGCGGCCGATGTCGGTGTAAATAATGCTGTTGACGCCGTCG
Source organism: uncultured Neisseria sp. (assembly GCA_937914605.1). Taxonomy (GTDB): domain Bacteria; phylum Pseudomonadota; class Gammaproteobacteria; order Burkholderiales; family Neisseriaceae; genus Neisseria. The sequence continues at coordinate 4,668 of CALDNV010000350.1, read as the reverse complement.
TCTTCAAAACGTTTCGCCAAATCAATCACATGATGCTCGGTTACGGTCGCCCAGCCGTCTATCGCCACCATGCCGTCTTTGGCATCCAACCCGACAATAATCTGCCCCGGAAACGTTTTGCACGCCTCGCGCACGAAGTCGGGATTTTTTACCGCCGCCGTACCGATAATGACGTCGTTCAATCCCAAATCCAAATATTTTTCAATGGTTTCCAGGTCGCGTATTCCGCCGCCCAGTTGTACGGGAATGTCTTTGGCAACAGCAGCGAGGATGTCCTTGATGGCGGGGAAATTTTGCGGAACGCCGGCAAATGCGCCGTTCAAGTCCACCAAATGTAAACGGCGCGCGCCTTGCTTGAACCAATGCAGCGCAGTTTCGGCGGGCGAATCGGAAAACACCGTCGCCTGCTCCATCAAACCTTGTTTCAGGCGCACGCAGCGGCCTTCTTTTAAATCGATTGCGGGAATCAGCAGCATGGGAGTCCTATCCTTATGCGGAGTGTATTTTACACAAATTATCGAGTTTTAGCATATTTAAATGAAAAAACGTCATTGATAACACTAAAACGGGGCTATTTTGTGTGTATTTTGCATGTTTCAGACGACCTCTTCCGAGCGAAATTCAGAAGGTGAAAAGGGCGGGATGCTATTTCGTCTGTTTCAGCCTTTCATTTTTATTGCCTGAAATTGCTTGCCAACAGCCATTCTTGTGCCTTAGTGGCATCGTCAAAATATTTCGGATGTTGGTTGGTCAACAGGCTGGAGAGGCGGGCGCCGAGTTTGATCCAAATGTCGTCTGTAATGACAGCGACGCGGCCGAAGTCGTTTTCATGTTGATTGAGGAATTTGATTTGCTCCATCGCCATATCGATTGTGAAATCTTTCAGCATGGACAAATCCAAAAGGACGTCGGGCAAGTGGATTTTTTGTTTGCTTTCCAATAAGGCAGCTTCAAGCTGGCGGAAATCGTCGAGGGTAAATTCGTTGTACAGCGCCACATTCAAACCGTAAGACTGCTCGCGGATGGAAATCATCGTACTCTCCTTTTTATATGATGTTAATGATGAGGTTGATGGTCAGCTTGTTTTGGTAAGCCACTTTTTAATCGAAACCGGCCGGATGCTGCTTAATATGCCGCTTGTGACAATAATAATCATACCAAAGGTTTCCTGCCAAGTGACGGTATCGCCCAAAAATATCATGCCCGATAGGGCGGAAAAGACGACGGTCAGATAAGAAAGAGAGGCGACGGTGAATTTGTTGCCGACTTTATAGGCGCGGGTCATGGAAAGCTGGGCAAGCATGGCGGCAAGCCCGATGCAGAAAAGATAGGGCAGGGCGGATAGGGGGATGCTGTGCCAGCCGGTCAAAGTTACCCAAACCGATGCCATGACGACGCCGGTTATCGAAAAATAAAACACTACCCGCCAACCCGGCTCGCCGAGCAACGACAGTTCGCGCACCTGCAAATACGCCCAACCTGACATGGCTCCGCCCGCCAAGCCTGCCAATGCGGCGATTTCCTGTCCGCCTTTGAACGAAGGGTTCAGCAGCAGGACGACACCGAAAAAGCCAAATAACAAAACTGCCTGCGTATAAAACGCGATCCGCTCTTTCAGGATAAAAAATGAAAATACCGCCAGAAAAATCGAAGAGGTGTAGCTTAAGGTTACCCCCGTTGCCAGCGGCAGGTGCATGACGGCATAAAACAGGCAAAACATGGCGGCTGTGCCGACAACGCTGCGGTTGAGGTGGGTTTTCCAATGCGGCGTAGCAAAGGTGTCGCCGCGTGCTTTTGCCATTATGCCTAATACGACGGCAGCAAAACTCATGCGCCAAAATACCAGTTCGCCACTGTTGAAACCGAATTTTGCCGCCGCGGCTTTGATACACACGTTCATGACAGTAAAGCCGAGTGCGGCAATAATCATCCATGCAGAACCGAGAGGGTCTTTGGGTGTGGTCATTTATCTATTTTCTTAGGCTGGTTGCTGGATTTTTGAAGAAAAGTGGTTCGTTCTAGTTATTTTGCTGTTAAACATATTCGTATTACCGCTTTTTACTTTTTTAATTGTTAGTGTTTCTTTTATTTATACACTCACGAGGGGAAATCTTTTTACTCTTGGATATGTGTCCCTGACTTATATCTGTCATCATGCAGGTCGTTATTTGGTTTTTTTTTAGACTAAAAAAGCATTAGTCTTCAGAAGAAAGCATGCTCAAAAATTCTTTTAAATTATTTGAGATGAACTCAATATTTTCAAAATATTGGCTTCCGCTTTCCTCTGCCTCAAAATCATGAGACCAGTAAAAAATTTTAGACTGATATTCATCTTTTATGCCAATCAAAATTAAATCTCCACCTCCTGCAGATGCAATAGGTAACATTGATGATGGATATCTATCATCATAAATATTTAAATGCCACTCAATAGATTCTTCTAATCTTGGATTATTAAACAATCCAAAAAAGAAATTTAAAACCCTATCATCCAGAAAACAACTATCATTTGGCATTCCTCCATTATTTTTCTTTAAAAATTCCTTATATTCATCTGGTAATGATACGTTGTAATGATTTTCAAATTTTAAAATATCATCAGATGAAGCAATTTTATGGGCATCTAAAAATAAATACCGTTTAATGGTTTTTTTGTTTAATTTACCTTCCCTATTTTCTAAATCTTTAATTTCTTCTTCTGACTTTCCAAGCTTTAAAAGCTTAACCATTGTATATACTCCATAATCCTAATAATTTCTAGTTTCATAAATTTTTTATCGCTTATAGGCTTACTTGCATCAAGAAGATTATTTGGCATTTATTCTATGATGCTCTGGCTGACTGTTTTGATCATGGTAGAGAATGTCAGACCAGTTTCTACCATTAAAGCTAACTTAAATACTTGTTGTCATTGTATCCCTACATTACTGGTATATGGCTTAGTATCGTTATAGTATTTGTTTGTTCTGCCTTCACAGTTCTCTATTCTATGATGACAATCGGTCTATACGCCATATATCGCAGTATTTTCCCTAAGGATTATCTGAATAAACACTAAATAGTTAGAGGGATTGCTATTTCTTTTCAAGGGGTCGTCTGAAACGTATTTTTCAGTCAACTTGTTTATTTAGTGTTACCAGTCATGCAACAAAACCTATGCCATACAAACCTTGCCCCGCCTAAATTTGACACCCGCCCTCCGACTGCCTACAATTCAGGTTTCTCAAAAATCACCGTACATTCCGTACACCATTCTTTTCAGACGACCTCTGTCTTCCGAATCCCATTCCTTTCCAATACAACTGTCAAAAATCATGCACGTTTCAGAACTACAAACCCTACACATTTCCAAACTCTTGGAAATGGCAGAAGAACACGGCATTGAAAACGCCAACCGTTTCCGCAAACAAGACCTCGTATTCGCCATTGTCCGACAAATGATGAAGCAGGGCGAAAGCTTCACCTGCTCCGGCACGCTCGAAATCCTACCCGACGGCTTCGGCTTTTTACGCAGCGCAGACACTTCCTACCTCGCGGGTCCCGACGACATCTACGTCTCACCCACGCAAATCCGCCGCTTCAACCTGCATACGGGCGACACCATCGAAGGCAGCGTGCGCGTACCCAAAGACAACGAACGCTATTTCGCACTCGTCCGCCTCGACAGCATCAACGGTGATCATCCCGAAGTCTGCAAACACAAAATCCTCTTCGAAAACCTCACCCCGCTTTTCCCTACCAAGCAATTCAAACTTGAGCGCGACATTAAAGCCGAAGAAAACCTTACCGGCCGCGCCATTGATTTAGTGTCCCCCATCGGTCGCGGACAACGCGCCCTTTTGGTTGCGCCGCCGAAAACCGGTAAGACCGTGATGCTGCAAAACATCGCCCACGCGATTACCGCCAACTATCCCGATGTCGAACTCATCGTTCTCTTAATTGACGAACGCCCTGAAGAAGTTACGGAAATGAGCCGTTCCGTGCGCGGCGAAGTGGTTTCCTCCACCTTCGACGAACCGGCGCAACGCCATGTCCAAGTGGCGGAAATGGTGATTGAAAAAGCCAAGCGTATGGTGGAACACAAAAAAGACGTGGTCATCCTGCTTGACTCGATTACCCGTCTCGCCCGCGCCTACAATACCGTTGTACCCACTTCCGGCAAAATTCTGACCGGCGGCGTAGATGCCAATGCCCTCCACCGCCCCAAACGCTTCTTCGGCGCAGCGCGCAATGTAGAAGAAGGCGGTTCGCTTACCATCATCGCCACCGCTCTGGTGGAAACCGGCAGTCGCATGGATGATGTGATTTATGAAGAATTTAAAGGCACAGGCAATATGGAGCTGCACCTCGACCGCCGCATGGCGGAAAAACGCCTGTTTCCCGCCATCAACATCAACAAATCCGGCACACGCCGCGAAGAATTGTTGGTGCCGAACGACCAGTTGCAGCGCATGTGGCTCTTGCGCAAATTCCTGCATCCGATGGACGAAATTGAGGCGACCGAATTTTTGGTGGGCAAACTCAAAGACTCCAAAAACAATGATGAGTTTTTTGAATTGATGCGTGGTAAATAGTGACAAAGGTCGTCTGAAAGAGGTTTCAGACGACCTTTGCTGTTGATTGAGTTTGGTTTGAGAATATTTTGAAATAAAAGTCTTTGTATTTCAG
>CALDNV010000349.1:0-1766 GCA_937914605.1 uncultured Neisseria sp. | reverse complement strand
CTTTGAGCTAAGGCGAGGCAACGCCGTACTGGTTTAAAGTTAATCCACTATATCACACGGCTTGCGGGCTGGCTTCAATGTCGTGCAGGCTGCGGTAGCAGGGGTCGAGCTGGTTGGCGATGAGGGTGAGCTGCCGGTGGAGGATGTGGCTTTGACGTTCGTCGCCTGCCTCTGTTTGTAAGGCTTCCAAGTCGGTTCGGATTTGGGAGAGGGTCGTCTGAAAATCTTGTTCGCCGGTTTGCGGGAGGCGTTCGAGCAGGTCGGCGATGCGGTAGCCGCTTTGGTAGAACTTGCGGACGAAGTCGGGGCTGCACGCGCCATTCATTTCGCTGCGGTATGCGCCGAGTGCGGAGATGTAGCCGGTCAGGGCGTAGCTGGTTTTGAGAAGGTTGAAGCCGCTTTGCAGGTTGTTGCCGTATTTTTTGGGTTCGCTGCTCATGTCGGAGAGGGTGCTGCTGAGGGTGGCGGTGCGCTCGTGGGCGCGGCGGCGGACGGTGCGGTATTCGACGTCATCGGCGATGCCGTATTGGAGCTGGTCGAGGATTTTTCTGAGGTATGCACCGTTGCCGCCGACGGCTTGGGCGGCGGTTTTTTCGAGGGTGAGGTAACGCCAATCCGGCCAGAGGTAGGTGACGGCTGCCCACGCGAGGACGGAGCCGACGATGGTGTCGATGATGCGGACGGGCATGGCGGCATAGACGTCCAGCCCGGCGAGGGAGAAGCTGGTGAGGGCTTGGATGGTGATGAAGAAGGTGGAGAAGCTGTATTTGTAGCTTCGGGTCATGAAAAACAGGGTGGTGCTGGCGATGACGATCCAGAGTTTGGTTTCGACGGACGGGGTGAAATAAGGCACAAGGGAGCCGACGATGACGCCGAGGATGGTGCCGGCGATGCGTTGGTACACGCGGCTTTTGGTGGCGGTGTAGTTGGGTTGGCAGACGAAGACTGCGGTCAGGAGTATCCAGTAGCCGAGGTTGAGATGGAGGATTTCGACGATAATGCAGGAGGCGGCAACGAGGATGGAGAGGCGCGTGGCGTGACGGAAAACGCCGGACTCGAAGTTGAGCTGGCTGCGAACGGTCTGCCAAACGTTTTTCAGGCTGCTGTTTTCGAGGGCGGCGATGCGGGTGTCACTGCTGTTGTCGTTTTCGGCGGGGGAATCGCTGTGTTGGAGTTGGCGCAGTTGGTGGTCGACGCTGCCGAGGTTGTCGAGCAGGCGGCGGATGTGGTGGATGTTGCGGCTTTCGGGGTGGTCGTCGGTGTAGTGGGCGAGGGATTGGCGGCAGCCTTCCATCGCGCGTCCGAGGCGTTTGCTGTATGTGTAGTCTTTGCCGTTCCTCAGGGCGGCGGCAACGTTGCGGCACGCCTGCCCCTGCATTTCGAGCAGGCGGCGGATGCGGAAGATGAGGTCGGTGTTTTTGAGGGTGTCGGTCAGCTCGGTGTAGTCGGCGTGGGCGGAGCTGACGCGTTCGTGTATGTCTTGGGCGGTGAAGTAGTAGCGCAGCATTTTGGCGGTGCGCGGGTGGCGGTGTTTGCCGCGCAGGCGGTAAAACAGGGCGGCGCGGCATTGGTTGAAGGCGGTGATGACGCCGGTGTTGCTCATGGCGAGGTCGATTTGGCGGTTGCCGAGCCAGGCGGCTTCGTCGGGATCGAAAAAGTCGGCTTTGGCGTCAAAATACCCGCCGAGCGCTTCGTAGGCGTTGGCGACGCTTTCTTGGACGGGGCGGTGCGGGAGGATGATTTGGAAAACGAGTGTGCAGGTGCTG
>CALDNV010000348.1:0-3195 GCA_937914605.1 uncultured Neisseria sp. | reverse complement strand
GTTAAATTTTGCATTCTTTCCAGACTCATCCTTTTTGGATAGGGCATATAGATACTCTGCAAAGCTCTTATGCCTAAACATAAAGGTACTCTTTGCTTTGTTAATATTTATAATTTCAGTACGTTGAAAAATTTTATTTAGTAATTCATCAGCAGATGGTAATCCCTCTCTCGCATTTATATACTCTCTTAATTGATCTTTTACTTCAGATATTGCAATTTCATGTAACTGATTATCTAACATATAAATTGATAAATTACCTAAAAATTTTAGGATAATTGGGTATTCTCTTTCAACCATTAATCCTCTAGTAATATCCCATCTACCCAATGAAAGTTCAATATATTTAGAGTATAATTCTGGCAGAGTTTGTGGTAATTCTTTAACATCAGAGGATAGCACACGAGCTAATAAAATTGCACTCATCGGAGTTTTGGGAAGAGTCCGTAATAAAGTATTTTCAGATCGATGTAAATCCTTCATCAATCTATCACTAATAGATTTATTTAATTCAGAACATGTAAATTGTATAACTTTATATAATTGTTCCGTAGATAATGGTGAGATGCTATATCTTTTCAAATATTTAAATAGAATCTCCTCATCTTCAATATCCCACATAGGACGGCTACCAAAAATAATCTTTATTTCTCTATTATTGTTTATAAATTCATGTATTTCAGGAATATCATTCAAAAAACTAGAATTATCTTGAACTTCATCTAGACCATCAATGAAAATATATTTTTTTATGTCCTTTTTATCCGGAAATATTTTATTTAACTCTTCAATTTTATTCTGTATAGATGTTAATATATTATTAGAGATATCTTTAAAGTACATTAATACTGGTAATATTTTTTCTTTTTGAAAAACACTATTTATCGTTAGTGACTTAATATAGCGCCTGAATAAGGTAGATTTCCCAGTTCCCATACCTCCTTCTATAATTAAAAAATTTTCTGTTTCTAGAATTTTGGGTAATGTTACTTTCTCCTTATTTTTTATTCGAATTGGCCGACTAAATTTTTTCCTCCTAATTTCAATTAATTTTGATTCAATTTCAAGTATTGGAATATTATTCGTGATGGAATGTGAGGATTCAAGTTGGTTAATTTCATTAATAATTTTTTCAAAATAGTCAGATAATTCAGTAGTAACTTCATCCCAAAAATTAAGATAATGCTTATCTATCCATGTTGCCAATTTTTGCAAATTAATAAATTTTATATTTTTTGCTTTATACTTCTCATATATTTTTTTTTCTGCATTATTCGAAATACTACCATTACAAACTACCCATATTTCATTAAGGTAAATTTTCTTTTTGCCATTATCAAAGAATCTTTCTACTTCACATTCTTCAATTTGACGGGTAACATCAGAAAAGTCTTGTTTAATATCACCTGATTTTACAATTAAGCCAATATAACTTTCTTCATCAAGTGTAGGGTCTGGCCTAGCCAAGACGAAATCGGCTCCCATTTCATTAGGTCCATGAGTATACTCAAACCTGCTAATAGATGGATCTTTTGAAAATAATGATCGTAAAACAGGATGTAATTCTTTAACTTCATTAGTTAAGGATTTTAATTTATCCAATTTCCATTGTTCCATTTAGAAAATCTCCAAAAATATTTTCTCTAGCCTTTTGAAAGAAATAGGGTAAGGTGTTTTTAATTCTTGAGCAAACAATGATACTCGTAATTCTTGAATCCGCCAAAAATAATCTATCATCGCCTCACTAATCACTTTATTTTGCATTTTAAATTCATTTATTTTTTCCTGCCACATTTGTTCCAGCTCTTGAATATCGGCTTCGCGGGCTGCGTCGCGGGCGGGGTTGCTGCTGTATTTTTCGAGGCGCAGGGTCATGGCTTTGAGGTAGATGGGGAGGCGCGGCCATTGTGCCCACGGGGTGCGGGTGGCGAAGCCGGCGGCGAGCAGGGTTTGCAGGCGTTGGCGCAGAAGGTGGGTGAGTGGGTGTTTGCCGAGTTTGCCGTTCAGTTCGGCGTAGGCGGCGGCAGTTTCCTGCAGGTAGCGGCTGAGGGCTTCTTTGACGGCAGGCAGGCGGCTGCGGGCGCGTTTGATTTGTTCTTTAAAGGCTTTTTCGTTGCGCGGCAGCTCGTCTTCGCCGATAAAGGCGCGGTCGCAGACGGCTTGGGTGAGGTCGTCGCGCAGGGTGTCGGCGTTGATGTGTTTGAGCAGCATGGCGGCTTGGGTGAAGCCTTGGATGCCTTTGTTCAGGTCTTTAACTTGTTCTTTTAGTTGTAGTTTCATGAGTTCGATCACGCCTAATCTGTGGGCTTGTTCGGCGGCGGCAGATGTGTCGAACAGGCGCAGGGCGATGTGGCCGTCTTTTTCTTTTTGCAGGCCGAGGTAGCCGGTAAGCTGTTGTTTGCCGCGGGCGAATTTGATGGATTCGGGCAGGGTGCCGATGTCCCATGTGGTAACGTTGTCGCGCTCGAATTCTTGGGTGTTGTCGCGGAAGGTGGTGGCGGCGGCTTTGCCAAGTTGTTGTTGGATTTGGATTAAATCGCGCCCCATGGCTAGTTCTTGCCCGCCGTCGTCGATGATGCGGAGGTTGAAATAGCAGTGTTCGGGCAGCCTGAACGCGGCCCATTCTTCTTGGTTGATTTGCTCGAGTATGCGGATGTCGCCTGCGGTTTTGGCGATGGCTTGGGCGAGTTGGGGCAGGATGGGGGCGTTGCGGTCGGGGTTTTGGCTTAAAAATTGGGTGATGAATTCGGGCACGGGCACGCAGATGCGGCGGATTTGTTTGGGCAGCGCTTTGATTTGTAGCTGGATTTTTTCGCGTATCATGCCGGGCACGAGCCATTCGAGGGCGGCGGGGCTGATGCGGTTGAGCACGGTGAGCGGCAGGGTGAGGGTAACGCCGTCGAGCGGGTGGTGCGGCTCGAAGCGGTAGCTGAGTTTAAATTTGCCGTCTGCGGTTTGCCAGTGTTTGGGGAATTGTTCTTCGGTAATGTGCGCGGCGGCGTGCTGCATGAGGTCGTCGCGGTTGAGGAACAGCAGACGCGGGTTGTCGCGCTCGGCGGTTTTGAGCCAGGCTTGGAAGGTGCGGATGTCGGCAAGGGGGAGGGGTTTCAGACGGCCTTTTGGGGGTGCAGGCTGCTTTTTGGGTTTGGGGCCGTCTGAAACATTTTGTAGGGTGTGTGAACTCGGTTCACGCAC
>CALDNV010000347.1:0-1984 GCA_937914605.1 uncultured Neisseria sp. | reverse complement strand
GGGTGGAGTCGCCGACGATTTTGTTCTCGCGCACCATGGAATCGGCAGAACCGTGGATATACACGCCGACGGAGTTGTCGAGGATGTTGTTGTGTTCGATTAAGGCGCGGGGGGCGGTTTCTTCGAGGTAGATGCCGGCATCCATGGCGGGCAGGCTCATACCGGAACGGGTGACGGTGAGGTTGCGCAGGGTAACGTCGGGGGCGATGACGGCAATGGTGCGGCCGGTGCGATCGCCTTCGATTTTGGCGGAGCGGTCGGCAGGGCCTTCGATGGTGATGGGTTTGTCGATAAGCAGTTTGGTTTTGTAAGTGCCGGAGGCGAGCTTGAGCGTATCGCCTGCCTGCGCGCGCGCGATGACTTCGGGGAGGTTGTCGTTCGGGGAAACGTCGATGGTGGCTGCAAAGGTCGTCTGAATCATGCCGCCGAACATAAATGTCAGGACAGCGCGTCGCCATGTTTTGAATTGGGGTGTGTGCATGGAGTTCCTCTGATTCGTGCGGTGTGCGTCGGCACGGTGATGCCTGCCTGTGAGGGCCGTGTTTTTGTTTTATAGCGGAACAGTCTGTTGCGTCCAAACGGTTCTGCTATAAAAGGTCGTCTGAAAACGAGGGCAGCAGGGTTTCGCTAAGACCTGAAAGTTTTTTCAGACGACCTTTCTGTTAAGTCAGTGATAAACCGTCAAACCCGATTATCGGGGTTTAACGATCATTTGACCGGACATTTCCATGTGCAGGGCGTGGCAGAACCATTGGCAGTAGTACCAGTGTACGCCCGGACGGACGGCTTTGAAGGTTACCGATTGGGTAGCTTGCGGGCTGATTTCTATGGCGATGCCGTAGCCTTCCAAAGTGAAGCCGTGGGTCAAGTCTTCGATGGTTTCGACGTTGGTCACATATACGGTTACTTCGTCGCCTTGGTTGACTTCGAATTGCGGGATGCTGTACGCAGGCGCAACGGCAGTCATGTATACGCGGACTTTGTTGCCCTCGCGGATGACTTTGGCGGCTTTTTCCAGCTCGACACCGTCTTTTTTCGCCTGTTCCACAGCGTCTTGCCAGAACCATGGGTCTTTGCGATCCCAGGTTTTTTTCGGGTTGACTTTGGAAGCGGCAACCAGACACAGGTCATGCGGTTCGGCAAAGGTCGGGTTGTCGTGTACCAGGCGCATTTCGTCGCCGGAAATGTCGATCAACTGGTCGCATTCGGGTTTCAACGGACCGGCGTTCAGGAAACGGTCTTTGGAGAATTTGTTCAAAGACACCAGCCATTTACCGTCAGCCTCTTTGGTTTCGCCCATCGTGGTGTGGTTATGGCCCGGCTGGTAGTGAACGTCCAGTTTTTGTTTGACCGGATCAATCTTCTCGCCTTTGTAGGCTTTGATGGCGTCGTCGATATTCCATTTCACCATCTGACTGTCGATAAACAGCGTAGTGTAGGCATTGCCACGTCCGTCAAACGCAGTATGCAACGGGCCTAAACCCAACTGCGGTTCCGCCACGACGACATCGCGCTCTTTGATTTTACCGGCGAACAGGTCGTCCAGCTTGCTCACGTCCAAGACGGTAACGGTCGGGGACAGTTTACCGTTGAGCATGATGTATTTGCCGTCAGGGGAGGCATTACAGCCGTGCGGAGAGTTCGGAACGGGGATGTAGCGTGTATAAGGGGATTTGGCTTCGGCACGGCCATCCAACATTTTCACACCGTTGACTTCTTTGAAATCGCCTTTTTTGATGCCTTCTTCAATGGCGGCAAGATTGAAGACCACACACCAGTCCTGCTCGTTGGAAGAAGCACCTTGTACGGTCAGGGCGCGTTCGGAGTTGTAGCAGGTGGAGAAGGAGTATTTGCCTTGGTAGTCGGCATCGCCGTTATCCAAGTTACCGTCCACCAATACCTGCCATGCAATGTTCATGGTTTCGCCATCGATTGCGGTATAAACGGCATTCCAAGTTTTCGGGTCGTTCCAAGTACCGACACC
>CALDNV010000346.1:0-1985 GCA_937914605.1 uncultured Neisseria sp. | reverse complement strand
ATAATAATCATAAATATAAAGGATTATTTTTATGCCTGCTAAGCCTCTGTACTACGCCCATTCCGTGAAAGAAGAACTCGGCAATCTCTTGCCTTACGAACATTGGCAAACTTTGCAAAATCATTCGGTCAATGTTGGCGAAATGGCGGCGGAGTTTGCTCGGGTATTCGGGGCGCAGGAAATTGCTTGCCAGACGGGACAGCTCCATGACTTAGGGAAATATTCGGAACCCTTTAATCACCGATTACATGGTGGCCCCTCAGTCGATCATGCAACCGCTGGAGCCAAGATTGCCGTTGAGCGTTGGGGAAATGTTATCGGCAAGTTAATGGCGTTTTGCATTGCGGGGCACCATGCCGGGTTGGCAAATGGGAGTGGTGAAGGCGATAACCGCCGCACGTTAAAACAGCGTTTGGCGTTGCAATTTGGCGCAGATATTCCCGCTCTTGATAACCTGTGGCAACAAGAAATCAAGCTCCCTCAAAACCTGTCCTCACCGCCACTCAAAGCCGACTCGCATCATCCTTTTTTCTCCTACGCCTTTTTCACTCGAATGCTTTATTCCTGCTTGGTGGATGCTGATTATCTTGATACTGAAGCCTTTTATTCCAACCTAGAAAACAAAGCCGCCAAGCGCGGCGGCTATCCCGATTTAAACGCCTTACAACATAATTTCAATCAATTTATCAACAATTTCAGACGTCGTATCGCCCAAGCTTCTGAGCAAACCGAAGCCGAAAAACGCAATGCCGTCTTAAACCGCCTGCGCAGCGAAATTCTCGATCATGCCGTAAAACAAGCGGCACAACCGCAAGGGCTGTTCACTCTTACCGTACCGACGGGTGGTGGTAAAACCTTCACTTCCATGGCGTTCGCGCTGGAGCACGCCAAACGGCACGGAATGCGACGCGTGATTTACGTCATCCCGTTCACCAGCATCATCGAGCAAAACGCCGCCGAGTTTCGCAAAGCCTTTGACGAATTAGGCGAACAAGCCGTGTTGGAACACCACAGCACCTTCGATGATGGCAAACTGCAAAATGAGGCCACCAAAGACAAATTGCGCCTTGCCTCGGAAAACTGGGACGCGCCGATTGTCGTGACCACCGCCGTGCAATTCTTCGAATCCCTCTTTGCCGACCGCTCCTCGCGCTGCCGCAAGCTGCACAACATCGCAGGTTCCGTCATTATCCTCGATGAAGCGCAAATGCTGCCGCTCAATCTGTTGCTGCCCATCATGCAAGCCATCAAAGAATTGGCGCAAAACTATCATTGCTCTGTCGTCATGTGCACCGCTACCCAGCCTGCCGTGCAAGCCGAAAACGGCTTCTATCGCGGCTTTGAAAACGTGCGCGAAATCGCCCCGAAACCGACCGCACTTTTCGACAAACTGCGCCGCACTACCGTTCAGCACATCGGCACACAAACTGACGCCGACCTGCTCGCCAAACTTGGCGAACACCCGCAAATGCTCGTTATCGTCAACAACCGCCGCCACGCCCGCAGCCTGTACGACCAAGCCAAACATCTTGACGGCACGTTCCACCTGACCACTTTAATGTGTGCCAAACACCGCAGCCAAAAGCTCGATGAGATCCGAGGTCGTCTGAAAAACGGCGAACCCTGCCGCGTTATAGCCACTTCCTTAATCGAAGCCGGCGTTGATGTGGATTTTCCGCTGGTGATGCGCTCCGAAGCAGGCCTAGACAGCGTTGCCCAAGCCGCAGGACGCTGCAACCGCGAAGGCAAAAGGCTACCTGAAAACAGCTTTGTCTGGATATTTACGCCCGAAGAACAATGGAAAGCCCCGCCTGAACTTGCCACCCAAGCCGCCGTCATGCGTCTGACCGCTGACAGCTTTTCAGACGACCTCTTATCCACCCAAGCCGTTACCGCCTATTTCAAAGACCTTTACGACTTAAAAGGCAGTGAACTGGACAATAAAAAAATCCTGAAAATGCACAACGACACAGGGCAAAGCCTCG